>NZ_VHLC01000016.1:0-117589 GCF_006547355.1 Myxococcus sp. AB036A
TACACTTCTAGCTTCGTCGGCAGCGTCAGATGTGTATAAGGGACAGGCCGTGCCTCGCTCGGACCTTCTATCGGACTTCGGACATGCCAAGCAGGCCAAGCCTCGTGAAGGACGCCTGCTCTCCCTTCTTCTCTGTGGGGACGGCCGCCGGGTTGCTGGAGATTTTTCAGGGAGCCGCTCCTTGGCACCTCTTCACCTCGCGGAGTGTTCCCTGAGCGGAGGTGGGCCTGTTCCGGAGGCCTGCCCGGTCGCGGACTTTGCGACACGCCGAGCCCGGTGGCGCCAGGCGCGCGACGCCTGAATCTTCGAGGTGTGGATGACGCCAGGTGCCGCGCGGCCGTCCACGGAGCGGTGGAGCGACCGGCTGCCTCCGGGAGGCTGCAAGGTGCCACCTTCACCGCTACACGCATACTCACAAGGTGAGTCGGGTGGAAGGGAAGGAGGGATGGAAATGAGGCCGTCACAACTTTCGAGGACGGCAGTGCCGTTGCTCCCTCCAGGGCTCGCCCGGGGGCAGCGGGGCGTGTCGCGCCTGGTGGTGGGAACGGATTTCTCGCTGCGCTCCGAGTTCGCGCTGGCGCGCGCGCTGCGCCTTCCGCTGGCGCACGGGAGCGCCTTCTGCGTGCTGCACGTGGCCCCCGTCCTGGACGGGCAGGAGGGGCCAGGTGGGACGCTGTCGGGTGAACGCTGCCTGCGCAAGGCGGTGAACTCCGTGTGCAGGCGGCTGCGCAACCGCGTGGACATCGACGTGCGCGAGGAACTCGGGCGAGGGGACCCGGTGGAGGTGGCGTCGGCCGTGGTGCGGATGTCGGGCGCGGAGTTGGTGGTGCTGGGGCGTCCCCATGTGACGTACCCGGTGCGCGCGCTGGCCGAGGATTCGACGGTGCGGCGCATGGTGCGCAAGCTGGGCGTCTCCGTGCTGGTGGTGGTGCCGCACCCGGTCCGGCCCTACGGAAGGCCCCTGGTGGCGGTGGACTTCTCACGCGAGTCGCGCAGGGCGCTGGAGCTGACCTTGCGCCTGTGCCCGGCGCCCGCGCTGGTGGACGTGCTGCACGTGGTGGACACGGCAGCGCAGGAGGCGGAGCTGCGCCGTGCTCATGCGCCGGCCGAGCGGTGGCTGCTGCTGCGGCAGGAGCGGGAGTATCAGGCGCGGGTGGCGCTTGGCCGCTTCCTCGCGCCCTACCGGGAGGCGGGCCGCGAGCTGGAGGTGAGGGTGCGCTGCGGCGAGCCGGCCGAAGAGGGCATCCTGGCGGAGGCGTTGGAGCGGGGCTCGGACCTGCTGGCGCTGGCCATGTCCGCCGTGGAGGCGCGCACGCCGCTGACGGAGCAGGTGCTGGCGCGCGCGGGCTGCGACGTGCTGGTGTCGCGTCACCTTCCGCCTGCATCCTGAAGCAGGAGGGCGCGCTCCGCGTTATGAACGCGGACCGTGTCTCCTCGTCCTACAACAGCCCCTGCCGCCCCGGTGTCGCTCAAGGCCCGCTTCCAGAACGCGGGCAGTCTCTTCAAGCAACTGCCGGGGACCTTCCGGCTCTTCTGGCAGGCCAGCCCTCGCGGCGCGGTGGTGCTGGGCGCGCTGACGCTGGTGGCGGCGCTGTTGCCGGCGGCCATCGCCTGGGTGGGCAAGCTCATCGTGGACTCGGTGGTGGCGGCGGCGCAGGGCTCGGTGGAGGCCCGCTCGCGGGTGTACGGGCTGGTGGGGTTGGAGTTCGGGTTGATGCTGGGCTCGGCGGTGGTGGACCGCGGGCTGACGCTGACGCGCGAGCTGCTTCGCGCCAACCTGGGGAACCTGCTCAATGAGCGCATCCTCCAGAAGGCGCTGGCGCTGGAGTTGCGGCACTTCGAGGACTCGGCCACCTACGACAAGATGCAGAACGCGCGGCGCGAGGCGAACAGCCGGCCGCTGTCGCTGGTGACGCAGGCGTTCTCCATCGTCCGCAACACCATCACCCTGGGCACCTTCGCCGCGTTGTTGGTGGCGTTGTCGCCGTGGAGCGTGGTGGTGCTGGTGGCCGCGTCGGTGCCGGCCTTCATCGCCGAGGCGCGGCTGGCCATGGCGGGCTTCCGGCTCTACTCGTGGCGCGCGCCCGAGGGCCGCAAGCTGAACTACCTGGAGTGGATTCTCACGCGGGACAGCCACGTGAAGGAGGTGAAGCTCTTCGGATTGGGGCCGCTGGTGCTGGGCCGCTACCGCACGCTCTTCCAGAAGTTCTTCGCGGAGGACCGTGCGCTGGCCTTCCGGCGAATGGCCTGGGGCCTGGGGCTGGGCGTCCTCTCATTGGGCGCCTTCTATGGCTGCTACCTGCTGGTGGCGGGCCGCGCGGCGAGCGGGACGATTACCGTGGGCGACATGGTGCTGTACCTGAGCGTGTTCCGTCAGGGGCAGGCGGCGTTCCAGGGCATCCTGACCAGCGTGGGCTCCATGTACGAGGACGCGCTCTTCATGAGCAACCTGTTCGCGTACCTGGACATCCCCACCGGCGGCGAGGCGACGCGGGTGCTGCCGCCGCTCTCTCCGCCGCGTGGGCACGACAGCGCCATCGAGCTGCGCGACGTGTCCTTCCGTTATCCGGGGAAGGATGCGTGGGCGCTGAAGAACGTGTCGCTGACGCTGAAGCCGGGACAGAAGCTGGCGCTGGTGGGGGAGAACGGCGCGGGGAAGAGCACGCTGGTGAAGCTGCTGTTGCGCCTGTACGAGCCGGTGGACGGCGACATCTTCTACGGCGGCGTCAACCTGAAGGACATGGATGTGGAGGACCTGCGCAGCCGCTTCGGCGCGGTGTTCCAGGACTTCGTGCGCTACCAGTTCAACGTGGCGGAGAACATCGGCCTGGGGCACGTGCCAGCGCTGGAGGACCGGACCCGCATCGAGAAGGCGGCCGAGGAGGGCGGGGCCAGCGGTGTGATTACGGCGCTGCCACAGCAATACGACACGATGCTGGGCGGCTGGTTCGAGAAGGGGCAGGAGCTGTCGGCGGGCCAGTGGCAGAAGCTGGCGGTGGCGCGGGCCTTCATGCGCGACGACGCGGAGGTGCTGATTCTGGACGAGCCCACGGCCAGCATCGACGCGGAGGCGGAGCACGCGCTGTTCGAGCGTTTCCAGGCGCTGGCGGCGGACCGGATTGCGATTGTGATTTCGCACCGCTTCTCCACGGTGCGCATGGCGGACCAGATTGCCGTGCTCCACAACGGGCAGGTGGACGAGCTGGGCAGCCACGACGAGCTGATGGCGAAGGACGGCCGCTACGCGCACTTGTTCCGGCTGCAGGCGCGCGGATATCGGGACTGAGCGTCAGGCGCGCTCACCACGCAGGCGCGCGATTTCCGCCCGGGCCTCGGCGAGCTGGCGCTCGGCGTCCTCACGGCGCTGGGTTTCCAGTTCCAGGAGTCGGGACTCCTCGGCTCGCAGGCGGGACTCCTCCGCGAGTTGCTGTACGAGCTCCGCACGGCTGGCCTCGACGCGCTCAACCATGTGTTCGAGGCGGGCAATCAGCTCGGGTGCTTCCGGCAGGGCCGCGCCTCCCAGGTAGAAGCGCAGACGCTCGTCATCTACCTGGAGGTCCAATCCCAGGACTTCGGATGGATAGAGGCCGTGCTGCGGAAGGATGGGGCGATAGACGCGGCGCCCTTCGTCCAGCCGCCAGCCGCTCAGTCGTAGCCGGCCCCGGTCGAAGACGAAGTACTCGCGGATACCCAGCCGGGCGAAGCGCTCGACGTTGCGCTCCAAGTCCTTGCGCCGCTCACCCGCGACGTGCACTTCCAGCGCGAAGTCCAGGCCCTTGCCCTCGGCACTGACCACCCAGCGCATCCGCGCGTGGGGCTCGACGTCCACCACGGCCATGACGTCTGGGGCGAACATGGATTCGCCTGGGTAGTACACGGGCAGCTCGCTCCCCAGGTACACCTTGCGGCCAATGCGGGAGAAGAAGCTGCCGAGCACCTCGCGGGCGCGTGTCTTGGCCTCGAAGTGGAAATCGCCCTCCGGCGGGTTTGCCTCCGAAACGGGGAATTCGGATGGAAGGCTGTCGACGATGCGTTGACGCTCCTCGGACGAGAGCGCGTCCCACGTCTCCTGGGGCGGCGCGCGCGGGTCGTTCGGATCGATGTCGTAGGGCTCGAAAGGCATGAGGTCGTGCATGAGAGTAGGCCGCACCGCCACGAGGGCCAAGTGGCAGGCAAGGCAGCGTTGTCCTCGAATCAGGTGGTGAAGGTTCGCGTGCTGACGAGGACGGCGAGCAAGCAGCGGTCATGCCACGCTTGGCGCGTGAGAATTCTCGGGTTGAGAGGGGCTCCGCGGCCCGCGAGTTTCGCACGCGCATGTCACTGACTCGTGGCAGGTTCTCCCGCCATGTCGCGTGTTCAAGCTCCGAAGAAGGTCGATGTCGCTGCGTTGATGAAGAAGGCGGACAGTCTGCTGGACGAGATGCCGCCGCAGCTGGACCAGGCGATTCCGCTGTTGCGCGAAGTCGTGGCGGCGGAGCCCGAGCATCTGCTGGGACTCCACTCCCTGAGCTGGTGTTTGGACCCGACGCGGAGCATGGAGCCGCACCGTTGGGAGCAGGAGCTGAAGGCCGAGCACTGGCGGCTGCGCGACCGCATCCTCGAGCTGACGCGAGGGACGAAGCCCGGCGGCGCGCTGACGCTCGCCCATCGCGCACGTTCGCTGGCCCTGAGCCAGTGGGCGGAGGACCTGGTGCGGCGCAAGCCGACCGTGGCGCAGCTCGACGAAGCGGAGGCCGCGCTGAACGAAGCCAACAGCCTGCGGGAACTCGCGAACCACCAGCGTGGACGCCGCGGGCTCGAGGCTTGGCGCGCACTGACGCAAGGCAAGCCGGAGCAGGGCTACCGCGAGTTGCTCGCCAAGGTGGAGGAGTTTCCTGGCATGTGCGCCCAGGGCGTGATGGGCGATGACGACTCGCTCAACTTCCAGGGGCTGGAGGGCGCCTACTCCGATGAGGGTTTCCTGGCCTGGCTGCGGAAGCAGAAGCCCGCGGCACGCCCCGCGGGGAAGAAGGGCAAGGACCTGGATGCCGGACTCCTGCTGGCGGCGGGGCTGGATGCGAAGCCGTTCTTCGGCCCTGGCTTCGAAGGGAACAGCCGCACGGGTCGGGTGCTGGCCCTGGTGGCGTTGGGCGCGGACCTGGAGGCGAGGGATTCCAGCAAGCACAGCGTGCTCCACCTCGCTGCGATGGTGGATGACGCGGCGCTGGTGAAGGAGTTGCTCCGCCTGGGTGTCTCCGCCGACGTCGTCGATTCGAATAAGTCCACGCCGCTGCATGTCGCGGCCGAGCACGGCAGCGTGTCCTGCATCGCCCCGCTGGCGAAAGGCGGCGTGCCCGTGGATGCGCTCGATACGTCAGGGCGGACGGCGCTCTTCGAAGCGCGTCAGGCCGACGTGGCCCAGGCGCTCATCGACGCGGGAGCGAATCCGAACGCGGGCAAGGGCTGGACGCCGCTGCATCAGCACGCACGCTTCAAGGAGCGAGGCCCCGTCATCGAGGTCCTGCTCAAGGCGGGGGCGGATGTCTCGCTGAAGAATGGCAGCGGCCAGACGCCCGCGCAGGAGGCGCTGGAGCACAAGAACGCGTCCCTCGCCCAGCTCATGGGGGCCAAGGCTCCCTCGGGCAAGGCCAAGGCCGGCGCGTTGGACGTGCAGCCGCTGCTGGAGGCGCTGGCGCGTCAGCGCAAGACGCTGCTCAAGGCCTGGTACTTCGAGGACAAGAACGTGGACGGCGTCGAACAGGTCCTGAAAGGGCTCGCGCTGCAAGGTGCCACGTCCTGGGACCAGCTCGCGGCCTCGCTCCAGGGCGAGCTCCCCTGGACGGCCATGGCGGTGGTGCAGCTCGCGCGGGACGTGCTGCCGGCCGAGGAGAAGGCGCCTCGTCTGTCCAAGCTGCCGCGCTTCGTGCGCGGGGACCTCGTGGTGAAGGGCGACGTGCACGTCGATGGGCCGCTGCTCGTGACGGGAGACCTCACGGTGGAAGGCGTGCTGCGCAACGCGGGGATGGAAGGGATGCTGGTGGTGGGCGGCACGCTGCGCGCCACCGGTGTGGACACGGACGGCGAGGTCGTCGTGGGCGAGAACCTGGAAGCGCAGGTGGTGTGGGGCCACGGCAACGACGCGTCGCTCCGGGTCGGCGGCGTGCTGAAGGCGGACGTAGTCATCGCGGACGACCACGACATCCAGGCCAAGGTGAAGGCGAAGCACCACTACGAGAACGGCGAGTTCGATGCCTCGGATGCGGCGCTCAAGGAGGTCTTCGTCGCGAAGGCCTTCGCGAAGTCGGAGTTGGACCGGGACAAGCTGTTCAACGTGCTGCGCAAGGTCGGGACCATCCTGGTGTAGACGCGGCCCTGGTGCCCTTTGACGGCGTTACGGCGCGCGCCCGCCTCGAATCCCTGAGCGGCGTCAGGCCTTGGGCAGGTGGTCCCGCACTACGCCGAGCCAGTACTCCTTGCCGTAGTACTGGCTCATCTTCCCGATGAGCTTGCCCTCACGGAACAGCAGGAACGTGGGGATGCCGAAGAGGCCGAAGCGCTTGGCCAGGTCTTCGTACTGGTATGCGTTCACCTTGACGACACGCATCGGGGCGCCATCCAGATCCGCCAGCAACGCGGGCTCGGCCGCCGCGTAGATTTCGCAGTTCGGACAGCCGTCACCCCAGAAGTCCACGACCACCAGCTCGCCCTTGGGCTCCAGGACCAGTTGGTCGAAGTTCTCCGCCGTCCCCTCGTAGCTCACGGGATGTGCCATGGCCTCCTGCCTAACGGGCTCGGGTGTCGTGTTCAACCTGCTCACGGGGGCACGGCTCGAAGTCCTCGCCGGTGCCGTCGCCCCGGCGCCCGTACACCGTGCCGGCGGCAGGGTGTACGGGAGGTGCCACGGTCCTGGGGCCACGTCGCCGCTCGCTCCCAACTGGAGGGCCGCGCCGGGCGGTCCTCGCAACCCATGTCAGCTCGCAACTGCGATGGCCACAGCGGCAGATGGCCGCGCCACGTTCGTGTCCATGGTGCCCAGCTAGTCCTTTCCGACGTGGTCCATGTCCAGGGAGAGCCCCTGGTGTTCGCCATTCACGCCCGCGCGTCGGAAATTCCGCTCGTGCGGCCGGGCGGCTCACCCCATTGGGCGCCCTGGCCGGGCCCTGGGGGACCAGGCGGGTGGGTTGTTGCCGAGTTGGGACGCTTCACCCGGCGGAGGATGGATCAGCGGAACGCCTGGGCCGCTCCGAAACGCGGGCGGCTGGAGCGGGCGCCAGGGGCATCACCTTCGTGCGTGAGTCCTGTTTTTCCGGAGGAGGGGATGGGTTGGACAGTGGGTACGGGTTTTCAAGGTATGCCTGCGCGCGGTGGTGGCTGCCATGTCAGCCGGAGCGAGTTGGATCAGCTCTGGCGCGGTGTCATCAAAAGCCAAAGCCCGCACTGCGCAGGAGCGCTCAGCCGCCGTAAGGTTGTGCGACTGGATGTCGTGGAGGGGTCATGCACGAGTGGTTGGAGGCACTTCGCAAGTCGGTAAAGGCATCGTCAGCTGGCGTCTCTCCCGAGGAGATTCGCCGGGCCGAAACGGAGTGCGGCGTTCCATTCCCCGATGAGCTCACCGACCTGTATCAGGCGTTCAACGGGGGCGAGCTCAACGGTGAGGTTCTCCTCTTCCGTCTGCACGGCGCGGAGGGAGACCCGAGCGTCCTGGAGAAGACCCGCCTCAAGCTGGAAGGGCTTCCCGCGGCGGGGCTGTGGCGCATCGGCTTGAAGGGGCAGCACCGGCACCTCTTCGCCTCGCGCAAGTCGGCCATGGTGGAGCAGGGCGACGGTGGCGGTCCGTTGCCGGCCTGGGTCGAGGCGCTGGAGAGCGACGACTGGGTCTATGGCACCTGGGAGGGCGAGAAGCGGCAGATGCGGCTGTACCGCTCGTTGAAGGACATGCTCGACGTGCTCGTGCCCCCCGCGGAGGTGGAGAGCTTCGGTGAGCGCACCTTTGCTCGGGCGATGAATGCCGTCCTTCAGGGGGCGCTATCCGGCGTCCAGGTCGACGAGGAGGACGAAGAAGCGGCGGAGTCCGGCGAGGCACCGCTCGGTGCGGCGGCCGAGGCTGAAGCGGCCGAAGAGGCCGAGCAGCTCGAGGAGGCGGAGCTGGCCGATGAGGAGGCCGCCGAAGTGGCGGTAGCGGAGACGGAGGTCCGCGAGCTCGCGTACGAGTACGACGACGTCCGCCCGTCTTCCCGTTACGAGGATGGGGCCGGCTCGAGAAAGGCACGCGCGCAGGCCCAGCAGATGCCGCTGGCCATCGGGGGCGCTGGCGTGCTGTTCCCGAAAAGTGCGTCGAGCAGGGTGCAGGGTGTGAAGAAGGCCGCCGCGGAGCCCGCTCCCACGAAGGCGCGCCCCGCGAAGAAGGCCGCGATTGAAGCGGCTTCGGCGGAGCTCCCAACTGGAGCGGCTGAAGCCATTTCGGAGCCGGAGGCTGCGCCCAAGATGGCCACCGCGAAGGCCCCCGCCCAGACGGGTGTGGAGAAGAAGTCCTTCGCCACCACGGAGAGGGCGACGAAGGCCCCTGCCCAGAAGGGCACTGAGAAGGAGCCTGCCACCGCGAACAGGGTGACGAAGGCCCCTGCCCAGAAGGGCGCGGCGAAGAAGGCCGTTACCGCAAAGGCCCCCGCGCGGAAGGCAGCGGCGAAAAAGTCCGTCACCGCGAAGGCCCCTGCCCAGAAGGGCGCGGCGAAGAAGGCCGCTACCGCAAAGGCCCCCGCGCGGAAGGCAGCGGTCACCGCGAAGGCTCCGGCTCGGAAGGGCGCGGCGAAGAGGGCACCTGCACAGAAGGGCGCGGCGAAGCGGGCCGGTGCCCCGACGAGCGCGGCGAAGAAGGCCCCTGCTCAGAAGGGCGCTGCAAAGCGGGCCGGTGCCCCGACGAGCGCACCGAAGAAGGCCCCTGCACAGAAGGGCGCGGCAAAGCGGGCCGGTGCCCCGACGAGCGCACCGAAGAAGGCGACTGCTCAGAAGAGCGCGGCGAAGAAGGCCGCTGCTCAGAAGAGCGCTGCCAAGAAGTCTTCTGTGAAGAAGGCCGCTGCTCAGAAGTCCGGGGCGAAGAAGGGCGCCGCGAAGAAGGGCTCAGCCCAGAAGCCAGCGGCGAAGAAGGGCGCTCGCGGCCGGTAGTCACGGCACGGAGGCAAGGCGCGCTCCCGCGCCTTGCCCCGGCGTCGCCTCACCGTACGTCTATCCCTGCGGCAGCTTGTCGAAGTCGATGGGGCGGATGCGGTAGCCCGGCTGTGCCGTCAACTCCAGCGGCTCTTCCTCCTCATCCCCCCGGCGGAACTCATGAATCTCATCCGGGAGGATGTCGCGGAAGTCCGGCTCCTCCTCCATCGGTGGGGTCGCCGCCAGGTCCTGGTCGGAGATGTTGATTTCATCCTCACCGGTGTCCGGGTTCATGTGACGCCGAGAGGTGGACTCGCCCACATCGTCTGACCCCAGCTTCTTGAATCGCATGGCCTCTCCTCGGATAGCGCGGTGGGTCGGCTGCCTTCGTCTCAAGAATGAGAACCCGCGGGGGCTCCGGCAATTCTCGCCGCCCGCCTGCCTGCCATGCCTGCCCGTGCCTCAGCGCTCCGGGAGCACGGTGCGGCCAGAGGGGTAGGCGGGCTCCACCTCCAGCATCACCATGGCCAGGGCCAGCACGCGCGACAGCGTCTCGCGCAACTGGTAGCGCCACGGCGTCGACCGTCCCTCGTCCGCGGCCACGCCCCACGCGTCGATGCCCACCGAGTTGGCGATGAACAGCGCCCGCGTCAGGTGGAAGCGCTGGGTGACGAGCACCGCCCGCTTCGCGCCGAACACCGTGGCGGCCCGCAGGCAGCTGTCATAGGTGGACAGCCCCGCTTCGTCGCCCAGGACCGCGCTTTCGGGCACGCCGTGCTGCACCAGGTAGCGCCGCATGGCGCGCGTCTCATGGTGGAAGGGCTTCGTCTGGTCTCCACTGACGAGCACCGCCTGCACCTTGCCCTGCTGCCACAGCGCGACGGCCGCATCCAGCCGCTGGGCGAGCACAGGGGAGGGCACCGCGCCCCGCGCCAGACCCGCGCCGAACACCAACGCCACGGGAGCCTGGGGCGCCTGCTCCAGGGGGACGATGCGGTCCTGGTAGCTGAGGCGGACGAAGTGGGAGAGAGCGAGCAGCCCCAGCCCCCCCGCGGCCAGCACCGCGAGGCCTCTCCGCAACCACACCCATCTCGTACCGCCTGGCTTCATGGACCCCGAGAACACCGGTTGAGGGGCCATTGTGTTCCGGGCGCTCTCCCCCGGAAAGCCCAGAGCGACATCCCTGTCTCAGGGGAACGTGCCCGCCTGGGAGCCCGCCGGCTTTGGGGCGAATCGCTCGATGGCCTCCAGCAACTGCCGGGGCTCCACGGGTTTCTTCAAGAATGCCGCCACGTTGTACGAAGACGCATAGACGGCCCGGTCCCTCGGATTCATCTCCGCCGTGCCCGCGGACAGGATGATGACGGGCACCTGGGCCAGCGCTTCACTCGCCTTGCGGGTGGTCAGCACCCGGTGTCCGTCCATGACAGGCAGGGCCATGTCCAGCACCATGAGGGCGGGGCGGGGAGGCTGGGCCAATTTCTCCAGGGCCTCCCGGCCGTTGCGCGCCACGCGCACCGCGTGGCCGTGCAGCTCCAGGTAGGTCTGAAGGGCCTCACAGATGTCCACGTCGTCTTCGACGATGAGCAGCGGACCGGATGACGTCTGAGCCACCATTCCCGCAAGGTAAGCCCGTGTCCTACCGCGGGGAGGGGCTGTCAAGGGGGCTTGGCCGCCTGCCGTGTGCGATGGGACGTGCGATCGTCTGCCCGGCGGCGGCAGGCATCCGTTGACCGGCTCCCGCCCCGCCTATATAGGGGGCCCCGTCTTACCCTGCCCCGCCTTCCTTCAGGACAAAGCGGGTCGAACGCCCCACAGGAGCTCCCCGGTCCATGGCGTCCCTTCGCGACATTCGCAAGCGCATCCGCTCGGTGAAGAACACGCGTCAGATCACCAAGGCGATGAAGATGGTTTCCGCCGCGAAGCTCCGCAAGGCGCAGGACGGCATCCTGGCGGCGCGTCCCTACGCGACGATGCTGGATCAAATCATCGCGGACCTGGCCTCTCGCGCCGGGGATGCGAGCCTCAGCCACCCGCTGCTCACGGCCCGCCCGGTGAAGCGCGTGGAGCTGGTGCTCCTCACGTCGGACCGTGGCCTCGCCGGCGGCTTCAACTCCAACGTCATCCGCCGCGCCAACCGGTTCCTCTACGAGAACACGAACCTGGAGAGCATCCGCCTCTCCACCGTGGGCCGGAAGGGCAACGACTTCTTCCGCAACCGCGGCCAGAACATCCGCAAGGACTTCGGCGGCCTGTACCAGCGCCTGAACTACCGCGCCGCCGCGGACGTGGCCGAGGAGCTGGTGGCCAGCTACCTCAATGGCGAGGTGGACGCGGTCCACATCGTCTACAACGAGTTCGTCACCGCCATCTCCCAGACGGTGAAGGTCGCTCAGTTGCTGCCGCTGCAGACGCTGGGGACGCCGGACCAGGCCCCGACGGCGGGCTCCACCTCGCTGGTGGACTTCAAGTACGAGCCGGACCGTCAGTCCGTGCTGGACCGCCTGGTGCCCCAGGCCGTCAACATCAAGCTCTACCGCGCCCTGCTGGAGAGCGTGGCCAGTGAGCACGGCGCCCGCATGAGCGCCATGGAGAACGCCACCTCCAACGCGACCGACATGATTGGCAGCCTGACGCTCACCTACAACCGCACGCGTCAGGCGGTCATCACCAAGGAGCTGATGGAGATCGTCTCCGGCGCCGAGGCCCTGAAGTAGGGCATTCGCGCAGCCGCGACCCCGTCTCCTGGGCCCGCCTCGTCTATCGAGGTGGGCCCTTCGCGTTGAAGGCCCCCGCGACGCGCTTCGAACTGCATCCCCAGACCGGGTCGAGTACGCCGGCAACCTGCTCGCCTCGCGGTCCGCCCGGAGATCCGCGGGGTGTTCGGCCGCTACGCGCCGGAGGAGCGCTCCTCCTCGAAACGCGAGCAGGTTCAGAGCCAGAACGCCAAGGTCGTCCTGGTCGGTAGCCCGAACAGCGGGCTGCCCCTGGTCTACCAAACGGATGGGAAGTAAGAGGGTGGCGCCCGGCATGTGGTTCCGCTAAGCCGGACTTACCAGTCAGTTGCCCGGGAGGCTTGACCCCCGGGGGGGGCCCCGGTAAAGGGGGCCCGCCCTCACAGCCGGGCCGAAATTTCAAGGGTGGCGGCGCCCGTCCGCTCCCCGTGCGAGGCAGACGATTCCATGAGCGCTCAAGTTCCGACGGCAGGCAGAATCATCCAGGTCCTCGGCCCCGTGGTCGACGTCGAGTTCCCGCCCGGCGGTCTCCCCGAGGTCTACACGGCCCTCAAGGTCACCAACGCGAACCTGAGCGCCGACGCCGACAACCTCACCCTCGAGGTGGCGCAGCACCTGGGCGAGAACACCGTCCGCACCATCGCCATGGACTCCACGGAGGGCCTGGGCCGCGGCATGGCCGTCACGAACACGGGCGCCCCCATCCAGGTGCCGGTGGGCAAGGCCACCCTGGGCCGCATCCTGAACGTCACCGGCGAGCCGGTGGACGAGATGGGCCCCGTGAAGGCGCAGGAGTACTGGTCCATCCACCGCGCGCCGCCGCCCTTCACGGAGCAGGACGTGCGCGTGCAGATGTTCGAGACGGGCATCAAGGTCATCGACCTGCTCGCCCCGTACACCCGCGGTGGCAAGATCGGCCTCTTCGGCGGCGCCGGCGTGGGCAAGACGGTGCTCCTGCAGGAGCTCATCCGCAACGTGGCCGTGGAGCGCGGTGGCTTCTCCGTGTTCGCCGGCGTCGGTGAGCGCACCCGCGAGGGCAACGACCTCTACCACGAGATGCAGGACACGAAGGTCATCCAGACGGACAACCTGGAGGCCAGCCAGGCCGTGCTGGTGTACGGCCAGATGAACGAGCCGCCCGGCGCCCGCGCCCGCGTGGCCCTGTCCGCGCTGACCATGGCCGAGTACTTCCGCGACGTGGAAGGCCGCGACGTGCTCCTCTTCGTGGACAACATCTTCCGCTTCACCCAGGCCGGTTCCGAGGTGTCCGCCCTCCTGGGCCGCATCCCCAGCGCCGTGGGTTACCAGCCCACGCTGGCCACGGAGATGGGCGGTCTGCAGGAGCGCATCACCTCCACCACGAAGGGTTCCATCACCTCCGTGCAGGCCATCTACGTCCCCGCCGACGACCTCACGGACCCGGCGCCCGCGACGGCCTTCGCCCACCTCGACGCGACGACGGTGCTCAACCGCTCCATCGCCGAGCTCGCCATCTTCCCCGCCGTGGACCCGCTGGACTCCACCAGCCGCATCCTGGACCCGGCCGTCATCGGCGCGGAGCACTACGGCGTGGCCCGCAAGGTCCAGGGCATCCTCCAGCGGTACAAGGAGCTGCAGGACATCATCGCCATCCTCGGCATGGACGAGCTCTCCGAGGATGACAAGCTGGTGGTGGCCCGCGCCCGCAAGATTCAGCGCTTCCTGTCGCAGCCCTTCTTCGTGGCCAAGGTCTTCACGGGCAAGGACGGCCGCTACGTGAAGCTCCAGGACACCATCCAGGGCTTCAAGGAGATCGCCGAGGGCAAGCACGACGACATCCCCGAGGGCGCCTTCTACATGACGGGCGGCATCGAAGAGGTGGTCGAGAACGCGCGGAAGCTCGCGGCGAGCTAAGCTGGGCGCTTCTCCTCCCGCAGAGGTCCCCATGCGCCGTGCAGCGCTCGCCCTGGTCCTGATGTTCCTGGCTCCCTCCTCCGCCCTGGCGGAGGAGCGCAGGGGACGGGCTCGGGTGAGCGCCAACGGGCTCTACAGCGTCCGCATGGTGGAAGCGGCGCAGGACCAGTGCCGGTTGGAGGTGACGCAGGAGAGCGGCCCCGTCTGGACGCTGAAGGAGTGTCTGGGCACGGTGGACGACCTCTACTTCGTCTCCAACGACGGCGAGCGCGTCTGGGTGGTGTGGCCGCTGGTGGAGAAGGGCAAGGCCGTGGCGGAGCCGCGGTCGAAGAAGTCGAAGGCGAAGAAGCCCAAGGGGCCTCCCGCCTGGGCGCGCGTGGTGGTGGCGGCGCAGTACGGGCGGGATGGCCAGCGGCTCCAGGAGAAGCGGCTGACCGAGTGGCTCAACACGCGGCAGCTCTCCGAGGTGCGCCAGCTCACCCACCACTTCAAGTGGCTGGAGGGCACGCTCGGCATCCCCGGCAAGGGGCCCCGGCTGACGGACGCCGGGGTGGTGGAGTTGGAGCCGGTGGGTGGAACCACCCGCCAGCTCACGTTCTGATTCGGTTGTGCGAGGAGCCTCATGGCCAAGCTGACTGTGGAGATTGTCACCCCCGAGAAGCGCATCCTGTCGGTGCAGGCCGACGAGGCGATTGTTCCTGGCGGCCGGGGCCTGTTCGGCGTGCGGCCGGGGCACACCCCGTTCCTGTCGCTGATGGAGCCGGGCGCGCTGACGCTGATCGAGAGTGGCCGGCGCGAGTCCTACTTCGTCGCGGGCGGCTTCGTGGAAGTGGGCAACGACAAGGTGCTGGTGCTCGCCGACGCGGCCGAGCCCGTCACGGGCATCGACGTGGAAGGCGCCCGTCGCCGCATGGCCGAGGCGCAGGAGCGCATGAAGGGCATGTCCTCCGAGGACGCGCGCTTCGAGCTGGAGCAGGCCACGGTGCGCCGTGAGGCCGCCCGTATCGGCGCCGCCAACACCGCGCGCGCGTAGGCTTCTCCCCCCGTTTCACCGCCCAGGAGCGTCCCGCGCTCCTGGCGTCCCTGGCGTGACACCCGCGCTCCCCTCGAGTGGAGCCGGTGTCCGCTTCTGTTTGCGTGACGGTGCCCCTCTGGGGTGGCGCCTCCGGAACAGGCCTCCCGGTCCGCACCTCGCTTCACGATGCCCCCAGGGGCCTGGCTGCGTTCGCCCCCGAGCCTTCGCGCGGGCGCGGCGGCCTCCTGTCAGCGGCTGTCCTCGCTCGCAGTAGCTCCACTGACAGTGCTGCTTTCATTTGACGTGACGGTGCGGATTTTAAGGTGCATCTAGAATGCATCTTAAAGCCCATGCCGGGCGAGAGGAGCGGCACCATGAGCGTTACGGCGGAGAAGAGTGTCTACGAGCAGCTGGGCGGAGAGCCGGCGATGGCGGCGGCGGTGGAGGTCTTCTACCGGAAGGTGCTGGCGGACGATCACATCAGCCACTTCTTCGAGGACGTGGACATGGAGCGCCAGGCCGCGAAGCAGAAGGCGTTCCTGACGATGGTGACGGGTGGGCCGGTCCACTACTCGGGCAAGGACATGCGCGCGGGCCACGCGCCTCTGGTGAAGCGTGGGCTGAACGACTCGCACTTCGACGCGGTGGCGGGCCACCTGAAGGCGACGCTGGAGGAGCTGGGCGTGGCCGCGCCGCTGGTGGCGAGGGTGATGACCATCGCGGAGAGCGCCCGCGCGGACGTCCTGGGACGCTGACCCGAGGAGCACGCCATGGCCAAGGTAAAGCATGAGTCCGACTGGTACCCGCTGGAGTCTGGAGAGAGTGTGCTGGATGCGCTGCTGCGCCAGGGCGTCTCCATTCCGAATGCGTGCCGCGCGGGGGCCTGCCAGTCCTGCCTGATGCGGGCCGTGGCGGGGACGGTTCCAGAGGCCGCGCAGGTGGGGCTGAAGGACACGCTCCGGGCACAGGGCTACTTCCTCGCCTGTGCCTGCCGGCTTCCGGAGGGCACGCAGCTGGAAGTCACCGGCGCGGAGGCGCTGCGCATCCCCGCGCGCATCCAGGCGCTGTCGTTGTTGTCCACCAGCGTCCTTCGTGTGCGGCTGGTGACGGACAGCCCGCTGGCGTACCACGCGGGGCAGTACATCTCCCTGGTGCGCGAGGACGGGCTGGCTCGCAGTTATTCGCTGGCCAGCCTGCCTCATGAAGATGGCTTGGAGTTGCATGTGCGGCTCCAGCCGGGCGGGGCGATGAGTGGCTGGCTGGCGCAGGACGCACAGCCGGGAGACAGGCTCCAGGTGCAGGGCCCGGCGGGAAGCTGCTTCTATGTGCCCGGCCGGCCGGAGCAGCCCTTGTTGCTGGCGGGCACGGGCACGGGGCTGGCGCCGCTGTACGGCATCGTTCGCGACGCGCTGGCCGCGGGCCACTCGGGGCCCATCTGGCTCTTCCACGGCGCTCGGACGCCCGAGGGGCTCTACCTCACCTCCGAGCTGCGGGCGCTGGCGGAGCAGCATCCTCAGTTTCTCTATCGTCCGGGTGTGCTGGAAGGCGGCAGCCGGGACGTGGCCGAAGGCGCGCTCGATGTGCTCATCCGCGCCGAATGCCCGAAGCCGTTGGGCTGGCGCGCATGGCTCTGCGGAGACGGGCCATTGGTGCTATCCCTTCGAAAGAAGCTGTTCCTGGCCGGGCTCTCGCTGAAAGACCTCCACACGGATGCCTTCTTGCCGAGCGTTCCATCGGGGCAGCGTACTTCCGACGCCGGAGCCCGCTGACGTGCACCTCACCCTCCATGCCGACTACTCGCTGCGGGTGTTGCTCTACCTGGCCACGCGCACCGGGCGGCCCGTCTCCACGCAGGAGATGGCGGATGCGTACGGCATCTCCAAGCACCACCTGGTGCGCGTGGTGCAGACGCTGGCGGGGCAGGGGGTGGTGGACGCGCGAGCGGGCCGCTCCGGCGGCGTGGTGCTGGCGCGCGCGCCAGCGGACATCCAGGTGGGGCGCGTGCTGCGCGCCGCGGAGCCGGACTTCCACCTGGTGGAGTGCTTCGACCGGGAGCGAAACGCCTGTCCCATCGCTCCCGCTTGTGGGCTCAAGAGCGTCCTGGACGAAGCGCGCGAGGCGTTTCTCGCGGTGCTGGACCGGTACACGCTGGCGGATCTGCTCCGCCGCTCGAGCCCGAACCTGCAGGACTACTTCCTCCCCACCTCCGAGTCATGATGTCCGGCACGCTGGAGCTGTTTCATCGCATCTCGGATGCACCGTCCGCGCAGGCCCGGCGCTACATCGTGGATTACGCGCTGGAGGACCGCGTGCGCTTTCGCAACGTGGCCTTCGACGAGGCGGAAGCGGACTGGCGCAAGCATGGCGGACATACCACGCCCGCGCTCTGGGATGGCACGCACCTGCATCAGGGCGCGCAGGCGGTGATGGCGCGCTTGCAGGCCGTCGTCAACCTGGGACGCGACGACGCATGAAGGAGCGGGCGCGCGTGTGCTGACACCCGCGCGCTGGTGCCACCTGCGCGTCCCTCGTGCGCCATTCCCACCGTGCGCGAAGCTTCGAGAGTTGGACACGTGTACAGGTGCGCGGATGCGTGCACCCTCCGATGCTTGCCGCGCGCGTGTTGGTTGCGGTAGTCAGCCCACCCCGCGCTGCGATCCACGAGGCGCCAGGGATGGAGGGTGGACGGTGAAGAATCCGAGCGGCGGAATTTCGAGGACGGCTGTATCGCGCTCGTCAAGCCCCGGCATGATTCTTCCCGCTCCGGCTCGCGGATGTTTCACGGGTTTCTCTCGGCCGTTCTGGCCTGAGCGTCGGTTAATCTCCACGACCCCATGCCGCTGACTCCCGCCGAGCGCCAGGACAGGTTCCATGCGGCGTTCGTGGGGCTCGCCATCGGTGATGCGCTCGGCTTTCCGCTGCGCGGCATTCCACCGGCGAGTCTCACGCGGCTGCCCGGCCTTGCCGAAGACTTCGCGCCCCGCCCGCGTGGCAAGTTCGCCAAGGGCCAGTTCAGCGACGACACGCAGTTGCTGCTCGCGGCGGCGGAGAGCGTCATCCGCGAGGGCAAGGTGGACGGCCGCAGCGCGGCGGCGCACCTGGCGTGGCTGTGGCAGGAGGGCATCATCCTCCAGCCGCCCAAGAGCCTGGCGGACGCGCTGCAGCGGCTGGCCAGCGGTGTGCCGTGGATGAGCGCGGGCGCGTCCCTGGGCACGCGCTGCCATTCGGTGCTCAGCCGCGCGCTGGTGGTGGGCCTGCTGGAGAGCGGCCACCGCGCGCGCCTGCCGCATGACGCGGGCGTGCTCACCATCATCACGCACAAGGATCCGGTGTGCGCGGCGGCGGCCGCCGCTTTCGCGCAGGCCGCGGCGCTGGGCATGGAAGAGGAGCCGCTGACACCCGCGGCCTTCTGCGAGGAGCTGGCGCTGGCGGCGGCCGTGCACGACAAGGGGCTGGCCGAGGAAGTGCGCCACCTGCCGCGCCTGCTCACCTGGGACACCGCGCGCGCGCTGACGCAGCTGCGCAAGGTGGGCGTGCCCCCCAGCGAGCTGAAGGGCGTGGACGGGCTGCCGCCGCACGTGGTGCCGGTGCTGCTGACGTCGCTGTTCGCCATCCTCAAGGTGCCGCACGACTTCCGGGAGGCGGTGGCCCTCACGCTGCGCTGCGGCGGCGAGGCGGACGTGGCCGCGGCGCTGACGGGCGCGCTGCTGGGCGCCCACCTGGGGACGCGCGCCATCCCCGCGCGGCTGCGCAAGCAGGTGTTGTACTCCGAAAACCTGGTGGATACGGCGGACCGCCTCTTCCGCGCCCATCAGGTCCGCGAGACGCTGGCCACCGCCCTGTCGCACCGCCGTCGCCGCTGAGCGCGAGGGCAGGGCAGGCAGGCGGGCGCCGACGTGCATTTCCCCGGGGCTTCACTGGAGGGAGCGTCCTGCCCACCTTGTGCGAAGGAGCGGGCCGCAAGGATGCCAGGCAGGCATGGGAGCGCACGTGTGGCCCGCGGAGTCATCGCAGGAGGCGCACGTCGTGGATCTCGAATCGGAACGCCTGGAGCGAAGTCAATTGGAGACGCTCTCCACGGCGGAGCTCATCCGGCATGCCTTGGCGGAGACGCGCCTGCTGGTGCGCGCCGAGGTGATGCACGCCAAGAAGGAGCTGCGTGAGGAGCTGAAGGCCGCGCGTACCGCGGGCATCCTCCTGGGGGCGGGCGCGGTGCTGGCGCTCACGGCGCTGGCCGTCCTCTTCGTCGCGCTGGGGTTGGCCCTGCCCATGGCCCAGGCGCTGGGCGTGCTGGTGGTGGGCGCGGTGCTGCTGGCGATTGCCGGTGTCCTGCTCTTCATGGGCCGCAAGCGCGTGCCCAGGAAGCCGCTGCCGCACACACAGGAGCGCTTGAAGATGGACTACCAGCTCACGCGGGAGACGCTGCAATGAATGGCAACGACCGCGGCGCAGGCGAGCCCTCGGCAATCGAGCGGCAGCATGAGGACCACCGCATCACCCGGGGCATGGGGGACCGCAAGCAGGTGGAGGAGACCGCCGACCGCATCCGCGACGAGCTGATGCTCACGCTGGCGGAGTTGGACCGGCGACGCGAGCGCGCGCTCGACGTGCGCTACCACGCGCGGCAGCACCGCACCGAGCTGATGGCCGTGGGCGCCGCGCTGTTGACGGCGGTGGGCCTGGGCGTGGGGTACGCGGTGTACCGCGCGCGCAACCGCGACGAGATTCTGCGCCGCAAGCGCCGCAAGGCCCTGACGCGTGCCTGGGAGCACCCGGACCGCGTGGCCTCCAGCGCGGAGCCGCGCCCGCTGGGCGCGGAGCTGGGGAGAAAGCTCGTCCTCATCTTCGCCAGCACGCTCGCCACCGCTGTGGCACGAAACGCGGTGGTGACGCTGGTTCCCGCGCGCCGCGTCCCCGCTTCTGCTCAGGGAGGTTATAAGAATCCATAATTGCGACAAATTAACACATAAACCATTCTGATGCCCATGACGGACCTGCTCTATGCGCGGGCCCAAATGGGCTTGTCGCTCGCGTTCCACATCATCTTCGCCGCGGCGGGCGTGGCGCTTCCCGTCCTCATGGTGCTCAGTGACTGGAAGGGCCGGCGCACGGGGGACGCGGACTACCAGAAGCTGAGTCAGAAGCTGGCGAAGGGGACGGCCATCCTCTTCGCGGTGGGCGCGGTGAGTGGCACGGTGCTGTCCTTCGAGCTGGGCCTGCTGTGGCCGGAGTTCATGGGTCAGTACGGCGAGGTGATTGGGCTGCCCTTCAGCCTGGAGGGCGTCGCCTTCTTCACCGAGGCCATCTTCCTGGGCATCTATCTGTACGGGCGGGAGCGGGTGTCGCCAGGGCTGCACATGTTCTCTGGCGTCATGGTGGCGGTGAGTGGCGCGGCCAGCGCCTTCTTCGTCACGCTGGTCAACACGTTCATGAACCACCCGTCGGGCTTCACGCCGTCGGCGTCGGGGCCCATGGACGTGCAGCCGCTGGTGGCCATGTTCAGCCCCGGCTGGCAGTACCAGACGGCGCACGTGCTGCTCTCCTGCTACCAGGCGAGCGCCTTCGCCATGGCGGGCATCCACGCCTTCGTGTTGCTGCGCTACCCGGGCGCGGCCTTCCACCGAAAGGCCCTGTCGGTGGCGCTGCCGCTGGCGTGTGTCACCGCGCTGCTCCAGCCCGTGGTGGGGGACTTGTCCGCCAAGCACGTGGCGAAGGCGCAGCCGGTGAAGCTGGCCGCCATGGAGGGCCAGTTCGAAACGGAGCGTGGCGCGCCGCTGCGCCTGGGCGGACTCCCCAACGTGGAGACGGGCGAGGTGCCCTACGCGGTGGACATCCCCAAGGGCTTGTCGATTCTCGCCTTCGCGGACCCGGACGCGGAGGTGAAGGGCCTGAATGCCTTCCCGCGCGACGAGTGGCCGCCCGTGGCGAAGGTCCACGTGGCCTTCCAAATCATGGTGGGCACCGGGAGCGCCATGGCGCTGCTGGCGCTGGTGACGCTGGGCTGGCGGTGGCGGAAGAAGGCCTGGCCTCACGGGCGGAAGCTGATGTGGGCGTGGCTGTTGTCGGGGCCGCTGGGCGTGGTGGCCATGGAGGCGGGCTGGCTCGTCACGGAGTGGGGACGACAGCCGTGGATTCTGCGTGGCGTCATGCGCACGGCGGACGCGGTGACGCCGGTGCCGCACCTGGCCGCGCCCTTCTGGACCTTCACCGCCGTGTACCTGTTCCTGGGGGTGACGGTGGTGCTCCTGCTGGTGCGGCAGGTGGCGGGCACGCTGCCCACGCGCGACAGCGCTCTGACGGGAGGCGAGGCCCATGTCCACTGACGCGATTCTGGGCTTCGCGGTGGCGGGGACCTTCGTCCTCTATGCCCTCTTCGGCGGCGCGGACTTCGGTGGCGGTGTCTGGGATTTGCTCGCCTCCGGACCGCGCAAGGCGGAGCAGCGCGCGCTCATCGCCCGCGCCATTGGCCCGGTGTGGGAGGTGAATCACATCTGGCTCATCGTGGGCCTGGTGCTGCTGTTCGCCGGCTTCCCGCGTGCCTTCGCGGTGCTGAGCGTGGCGCTGCACGTGCCGTTGACGCTGCTGCTGCTGGGCATCGTGTTCCGAGGCGCCGCCTTCACCTTCCGGGCCTACGACACGCGCGGGGACGCGGTGCAGCGGCAGTGGGGGCTCGTCTTCAGTGGGGCCAGCGTCATCGCGCCGGTGCTGCTGGGCATGTGCGTGGGGGCCGTGGTGAGCGGCACCATCCGCGTGGAGGGGCGGGTGGTGGTGAGCGGCTTCTTCGCGTCGTGGCTCACGCCCTTCTCATGGGCGGTGGGCGTGTTGGCGCTGTGCCTCTTCGCCTTCCTGGCGGCGGTGTACCTCACCCACGAAGCGCCCGAGTCCGCGCTGCGCGAGGACTTCCGCCGCCGGGCGATGGGCGCGGGTGTGGCCGTCTTCGTCGCGGCGCTGGCGGTGCTGCTGCTGGCACGCGAGGGGGCGCCGCGCGTCTGGGAGGGACTCTTGCGCTCGCCCTTCGCCCTGGCGCTGCATGCGGGCACGGCGGTGGCTGCGGTGGCGTCCTTCGCACTCTTGTGGACGCGCCGCTTCCGATGGGCCCGCGTCGCGGCGGCCGTGCAGGCGGGGCTCATCGTGCTGGGGTGGGCGGCCTCGCAGCACCCGTTCCTGGTGGTGCCGGACGTCACGCTGCACGGCGCGGCGGCGAGCCCTGGCGCGCAGCGCTTGTTGTTGGTGGCGCTGGGCGTGGGCACGGCCGTGGTGGTGCCTTCGCTGGTGTTGCTGTTCCGCGTCTTCCGGCCTGTGCCGCACGCTGGCTCGGAGGCGTGAGTCGCGCGGGCGCCCCTCGCCACGCGCAATGCGTGGCGAGGGATGATGCGGCGCCTTAGAACCGCGCGTTCACACCCGCGTAGACGGTGCGGCCGCGCTCCTGGAACACGTAGCCTTCCTCGTCCTCGGTGCGGGTGTTGGCGAGGTTGAGGACGCCCGCGTTGACGCCGAAGTTCTTGCTGATGTCGTAGCTGGCGCCCGCGTCGAAGAGGGCATAGGCCTCCACTTCCTCGGTGCCGCTGAGCTGCGGGCCAATGTACTGGCCGCGTACGAAGGCCTTCAGCTTGTCCACCGGCGTCAGGTCAAGCTGGCCGTTGAGGGTGTGCTTGGGCCGGTAGGCGAGCTGCACGTCGTTCTCCAGGTCGCGGCTCTCCAGGAAGGTGTAGTTCGCGCTCAGGCGCACCACGTTGCCGAAGGCCTTGCTCGCCGTCGCCTCGACGCCGCGCAGGCGCGCGCGGTTGACGTTGCGGGGCACGTACAGGGGCAGGCCCGTTCCCGGGTCGGTGCCCACCGGCTCCACGCCCGTGCCGCGCGGCGTGTCGATGAGGTTGCGGATGTTGTTCTGGAAGACGGTCGCCGACAGGGCCCACGACGTCATGGTCCAGTTGGCGGACACCTCGAAGTTGGTGCTCTTCTCCGGGTCCAGGTCCGGGTTGCCGATGATGCCGCAGCGGCCTCGGCAGCTCGTCACCAGGGACTCGGTGCTCATCTGACGCAGCGTGGGCGCCTTGAAGCCCGTGCCGACACCCGCCTTCAGCGTGAGGTGGGTGATGGGCGAGTAGACGGCGTAGGCACGCGGCGTGAAGTGGAGGCCGAAGTTCTCGTGGTTGTCCAGGCGCGCGCCCAGCAGCAGGGTCAGCTTGTCCATCAGCGCCAGCTCATCCTGCGCGTAGAGGGCCTGCTGGTGCACGCTGGCGCCGCCGCTGGTGAACTCGTCCGACTTGAGGTCAATCCAGCGCGCCTCGCCGCCCACCGTCAGCGTGTTGATGCCCAGGTACGCCGTGGCGTTCGCCTCCGCGACGATGTTGTCCTGGGTGAGGCCGTCGACGCCGCTCTCCAGTCCTTCCCAGTAGCCGCGGACCTCGGAGTTGCCCCAGTCCCACTTGCCCTTGTGGCCCAGCACCGCGTCGTTGCGGTGGACCACTGCGTCCGCGTCGCCGTAGGAGCCGCCGATGTAGTACTCGCCGATGCGGTTCTGGTACGCGCGGCCGTACTCGGCGGTAATCGTCTGCTGCGCGGTGGGCGTCCAGTTCAGCGACAGCCGGCCGTTGTGGTCATTGCGGCCCTCGAGCGTGGCCAGGTCGCCGTGGTTGACGACGCTGCCGTCTTCACGCGTCACCGGCGCACCGTCCGCGTTGAGCACGGGCGAGCCCGGGTTGCGCGCGCCATTCCACGCCTGGCGGTGGTTGAAGCCGCCCGTCACCTTCATGGAGAGCGTGTCCTCGATGAGCGGACCGCTGAGGAAGACGCTGGAGCGGAGCTCCTCGCCGTTGGCGCCCACGGTGGGCGTCTGCGCCTTCAGGTCGATGCCGCCCGTCCACTTGGGCGCAATCGGCTTGGTGATGATGTTGATGACGCCGCCCAGCGCCTCGGAGCCGTAGAGGGAGGACATGGCGCCGCGGACGACCTCGATGCGCTCGATGCCCTCCGTGGGGATGAGGCCGATGTCGAAGTCGTTGTGACGGAACACCGCCTCCAGCGAGTTCACGCGCTTTCCGTCGACCAGGATGAGCGTGTAGCTCGAATCCATGCCGCGGATGCTGATGCCACGGCGGCCCTGGCTGCCGGCCGTCAGGCTGATGCCGGGCGCCAGGCGGATGGCGTCCGTCAAATCACCCACGGGCGCCCGCTTCAGGTCCTCCTGCGTCACCACGGTGACGGAGGCAGGGGCGGAGGTGACGTCCTGCTCGGTGCGCGTCGCCGTCACCACCACGGGAGCCATCTGGAAGATGTTGTCCTCCAGCGCCGCCTCCGCCTGCTCGGCCTGATGCTCGGCGGCCGCGGAGTCCGGCGGCGTGGCCGCGTCCTGCGCCAAAGCGGGCGTCATGGTGAGCAGCAGGGCAGAGCCCACCCACTTCCACGTCACGGACAGGCGGTGAGCACGGAACGGTCGGGGGGAAACGTCATCACGGTGAACGGCGCGCAAGGTCCTTCTCCTCATGTGGGTGTCTGAACTGCCGGACTCCCCCCGTTCCGCTTCCGCCCGAGGCGTCCGCGGGTGCTGATTCGAGCAAGGCCCTCCCGCCGCCGCGGAAGCCGCGACGTGGGGGACACCTGCGATGCAAAGGGCCGCGTCCCGAGGTCTTCCGGTGCTCAGCGGAGCGTGCGCGGAAGGCGCGGGACGTTGCGTGTGACTTTGCAAATCAATATCAATTGAGCGGCACTTTGCGTCCTGGCGGGTGTCCTGTCAACGCGCGGAAGGCGGAATCTTCTACACCAACCGTAGAAGTCCGCCTTCACCGCGGAGGTGCCCGCGAGGGGTGCGTCAGGCTTGCGTGGGCCAGACGGCCCGCGGTTCTTCGTCGTCCCTGGCGATGAGCAGGGTGGCGCCTTCGAGCAGGTCCTCGGAGTCCAGGGCCTCCACGGCCGTGCGCACGCCCGCGTCGGCGTCCATCACCCGGCAGTAGACGCGGAGCTGCTGTGCCTGGAGCTCGCCGCCTTCGACCTCGCCATTGCCCGTCCAGCCGAGCGCGTCCGTGAGCAATTCCTCCACGGCGACGCGCTTCTCCACGTCGTGGCCGGTGCCCTTGCCCTCGACGGCGTACTGGACGATGAGGGTCATCATCGCCGTGGGTTCGGGCTCGTCATAGCCCTGGTCCACCAGGGGGCCGGCGGCCTCGGCGATGACCATGTCCGGGTCTTCATCCGGGGGGAGGGGCAGTTGATGGTCTTCGCCCGTCTCGCCCACGAGGCCTTGGTGCACGGTGAGTGCGCCGTCATGCACCCAGGCCTCCCAGTAGCGGAGCCGGTTGCCTTCCTTCTTGTAGAGCTTCAGCACGCTTCGAGTCTCATGCGAGGACCCCTGCATAGCACGGAGCTCGGGGGGCTTTTCGCTCAGAAGGCACGGCCCTGGCCCCCATCCACGGGCAGGGTGGCCCCTGTGACCCAGCGTGCGCGTTCCGAGCAGAGGAAGGCCACCACGTCGGCCACTTCCTCGGGGGCGCCGAAGCGGCCCCAGGGCAGCTCGTCACGCACCAGCCTGGCCACCTTCTCTGGATCCGCCTTCTGGCGTTTGTCCCAGCTACCGCCGGGGAAGAGGATGGAGCCGGGGGCCACGCCGTTGACGCGGATGCGGTACTGCGCCAGGTCCACCGCCATCTCCTTGGTGAGCGCGGTGATGCCGGCCTTGGCGGTGGTGTAGGGGGCGCTGGTGGCGTACTCGCGGCCAAAGATGGAGTTGATGTGGATGATGCAGCCGCCACCCTGCTGGCGCATGGCCTCCACGGCGCGCTGGCTGCACCACACGGCGGACAGGAGGTTGCGGTCCAGGACGGATGTCCACTGCTCGGCGGTGGCGGAATGGAAGGCGCCCGCGCCGCCGCTGCCGCCCACGTTGTTGACCAGGATGTCCAACCGGCCGAAGGCGCGCACCGCCGCGTCCACTGCTTCCACGGCGCCGGCCTGGGTGGCCACGTCCGTCACCACGGTGGCTACGTCCGCGCCCTCGGCGCGAAGCTGCGCCGCGGTGGCCTCCAGGGCCTCCGCGCCGCGTGCGCCGAGGCACACCCGCACGCCCTCGCGGGCCAGCACCGACGCGATGGCTCGGCCAATGCCCCGGCTGCTGCCGGTGATGAGGGCCGTCTTTCCTCTGAGCTCCAGGTCCATGGGCGGGCGTTCTACTGCGCCTGTCCGCTCATGGGGGCGTCATGGCGCCGGGGCGTTGAGTCCTGTGCGCAAGTCCGGGACGCATCGCCTGGGAGGGGTTCTGCTTCCGATGACCGGTGCCGCGGCCGGGTGCTTCGGCCGCGGGCATCGGTGACAGCGGTCCTACTTCGCCTGGAAGCGCGCCTGTGTCGGGGTGGCCCCCGGGGTGCGCGTGACGCCGCGGTCCGGGTTGGCGGCCAGGTGCTGGAGCACCTTGAACACCGTCTCCACCTCGTCCGGCATGCCGATGTCCACCGCGAGCTGCTCGGCGGTGCGGGCCTCCGCGCGCGCCTCGCGCAGGCGCGTCGTCAGCTTGCGCTGGAGCTCCAGCACCACGCCCGCGGCCTTCTTGCCCGCCTCCACGCCCGGCTGGTGGTACGCGTTGATGTGCACCAGCGTGGCGTAGAAGCCCACTGCGCGCTCATACAGCGCAATCAGCGCGCCCAGCGTGCGCGCGCTCACGTCCGGCACGGTGAGGGTGAGTGACTCGCGGTCCTTCTCGTAGAGCGCGCGCCGCGTGCCCAGCAGGAAGCCCAGCAGGTAGTCACCGCTGGTGACGCCGGGCTCCACTTCCTGCGAGCCGCCGTCGCGGTCCTTCAGTACCTCGATGAAGGTGGCGAAGAAGTTGAGCACACCCTCACGCAGTTGCTGCACGTAGGCGTGCTGGTCCGTGGAGCCCTTGTTGCCGTAGACGGCGATGCCCTGGTTCACCACCTGGCCATCCAGGTCCGTCTCCTTGCCCAGCGACTCCATGACGAGCTGCTGGAGGTAGCGCGACATCAGCAGCAGCCGGTCCTTGTACGGCAGGATGACCATGTCCTTGTGGCCCCGGCCATCACCGGCGTAGTGCCACATGAGCGCCAGCAGCGCGGCCGGGTTCTTCAGCGCATCACGCTCCCGCGTCGCCGCGTCCATGTCGCGCGCGCCCTTCAGCAGCGCGTCGATGTCCAGCCCCTGCAGGCGCGCCGGGAGCAGGCCCACCGCGGACGTCACCGACGTGCGCCCGCCAACCCAGTCCCACATGGGGAAGGTGCGCAGCCAGCCCTGCTTCTTCGCGTGGTTGTCCAGCTCGCTGCCGGCGCCGGTGACGGCCACCGCGTGCTTGCTGAAGTCCAGGCCCCGCGCCGAGTAGCCGCGCTCGGCCTCCAGCATGCCGTTGCGCGTCTCCTTGGTGCCACCCGACTTGCTGATGACCAGGGTGAGCGTCTCCGACAGCCGCTCGCCCAACTGCGCCAGCACGCGGTCGAAGCCGTCCGGGTCCGTGTTGTCGAAGAAGGACACCTGCATCGGGTCCTTCGCCGTGCCCAGCGCGTCCGCCACCAACTGTGGCCCCAGCGCCGAGCCGCCAATGCCGACAATCAGCACGTGCGTGAAGCGCTGCGCCTTCTGCGGCTTCACCCGGCCCTCATGCACGTCCTTCGCGAAGGCGTGGATGGCGGCCACCGTGTCGGTGATTTCCTTCTGGAGCGCGGGCTCGGGCGCCAGCTCCGGCGCGCGCAGCCAGTAGTGGCCCACCTTGCGCTTCTCGTCGGGGTTGGCGACGGCGCCCTTCTCCAGGGCATCCATCGCGCCGCAGGCTTCCTCCATGCGGGGGCGCATCCGCTCCAGGTAGTCCGCCGGGAAGCGCATCCGCGAGACGTCGAGCGTGAAGTCCAAGGCTGGGACGACGCACAGATAACGCTGGTACCGCTCCCACAGTTCTCGCTCGGTCATGGCTCCTCCTGGCAGTTCTCGCGTCGCGATAAGTGCCGGGTGGCTTAGCGCCTCCGTGCGCGGGTGGGAAGCTGGACGGCGGTGTCGGTGCGCGTCCACGGGGCCGCGGGCGGCCGGGTGCTCAACACCTCACACGGAGGGGCGTGCCGCTTCGGGCGGGGGCTGTACTCCGGGCGGCTGGGGCGCCTCTGGGGCGTCGGGCTTCCAGGCCGGGTTGCGGAAGACGTAGCTCAGGCGCTGCTTCAGGGAGCCGGGCTTCGCCGCGTCGCGCGTGATGGCCGCGAACTCGTGGAAGGCGATGCGCACGGGATTGAACGTCTCCAGGTTCTTCGTCAGGCCGTACACGGGCTTCTCGCCCTCTGGCTCGAACGTCCCGAAGAGGCGGTCCCAGATGATGAGGATGCCCGCGTAGTTCTTGTCCAGGTAGCGCGGGTTGGACGCATGGTGCACGCGGTGGTGTGACGGCGTGTTGAGCACCCACTCCAGCGGGCGCGGCAGCCGGCCAATGGCCTCGGTGTGAATCCAGTACTGGTAGAGCAGGCTGACGGACTGCTGCACGACAATCATCACCGGGTGGAACCCGAGCAGCGCCAGCGGTGCCCAGAAGACGAAGCTGGTGGGCGGCGTCCACGTCTGCCGCAGCGCCGTGGAGAGGTTGTAGTGCTGGCTGGAGTGGTGCACCACGTGGGACGCCCAGAAGAAGCGGCTCTCATGGTGGACGCGGTGGAAGGCGTAGTAGCAGAGGTCGTCCGCGAAGAAGATGAGCACCCACGCCAGCACGCCGGTGCCCATGCGCAGCGGCGTCAGGTGGTAGAGCGCCAGGTAGCCGGCGAAGGCCACGCCCTTCCACAGGACGTTGATGGCCACGTTGCCCAGCCCCATGGAGAGGCTGGCAATCGTGTCCTTCCAGGTGTGGCCCACCATGGGACGGCCTTCGTCCCGCTGCTTCTTCACCCAGAGGGCCTCGGCAATCACCGTGAGGGTGAACACCGGGATGGCGGGGGTGATGAGGTCGGGGATGTGTGCTGCGTCCATGGTGGGACCCTCCGTGTCGGCGAACTCAGGAGCGGGCGCGGCGGCGAGGCCGCGTCAATGAGGGGAGGAAGGCGTTGCGCATGAAGTGGGTGAGCGCATCCAGCATGCGCCGGTGCGCCGGGTCGTTGGGCCGGGCGCTGCCTCCCACCGCGGCGCCCTGCACCGCGTCCAGCGCCAGCTCCACGATGGAGTCGAAGTCCGGGTGCTCGGAGGCCTCGGGGAACAGCTCGCGTGCCACGCGGTGCAGGTTCTCCCGGTGCGGCCCGTCCACCGCCGCCAACGCCACGCGCAGCTCCGCGTCCGTGCGCGCCGCGACGTACAGCTCGATGGCGGCCTGCAGCTCCGGGCGCTGGAAGGCGGCCCACAACATGTCCACCGCCGCCGCGATGCGGTCCCTGCCCGATGGCCGGGCCCCCACACCGGCGAGGTAGTCCTGGATGAGCCGGGGGAAGAGGTGCTCCACCGCCGCGGCGAGCAGCTCCTCCTTCGTGTCGAAGTGCGTGAAGAGCGCGCCCTGTGACAGGCCTGCCCGCTTGGACACCTCCACCGTCGTCAGGCGGGCGTAGCCCTGCTCCACCAGCGTTTCGATGGTGGCGTCCAGCAGCTTGCGCCGCGTCGTCTCACGGCGCTCCTGCTGCGTGCGGCGGACGGGCCGGACCGGCGCGTCCGATGGAGTGTTCTTCGCGGCCATTCGACTCGGAGGATAAGTCTGAACTTAGTGAGTGACCAGTCACTTTCTGTGCTGAGGAGTGAGTGCGCCTCACAGTGGCGTGTGCCGCCACCTGTCCCCGTACACGGGTGGCTCAAAAGGGAAGTGGCCGCTTACGACGCGCGTCAGGCCCGCTTCCCCAGCGGCCCGGCGGGCAGGGGCCTGGGTGCCGAGTTCGCGGCGTTCGCTCGGGACTCGGGCATGATTCCCCTCGGGAGGGCGCGCGTGCCGATGCCCTCCGCGTCGTACAGCAGGCGGGCGCGGCGAAAATCCGCAGGGAAATACCCGCGCCACTTGCCCCCGTTTCCGCCCCGCCCCGATATGAACCTTTCAGCCCTCCTTCTTGGTTCTCTCCTGGCTTCGGCCCCTGCGGTTCCTTCCTCTTCCGCCACTGATGTGGGCGAAATGCCCGAGGTCGGCGTTCCCTTCGCCTGTGGTCGCATCCACACGGTGAGCCAGGGACATGACACGGGAAGTCACCAACACAACGACACACATGCGTGGGATTTCCGCATGCCGGATGGCACGCCCATTGTCGCCGCGCGCGACGGCACGGTGCGCCTGTCTCGCGGTGACAGCACCAAGGGTGGCTGTGACGAGAAGTTCGCGCCCTACGCCAACTACGTCGTCATCTCCCACGGCGATGGACTGGAGACGCAGTACCTCCACTTCAGCGCGGTGGTGGTGAAGCCGGGTGACGTGGTGAAGGAGGGCCAGCTCATCGGCTTCTCCGGCTCCACCGGCTGGGCCTGCGGCGCGCACCTGCACTTCAAGGTGGCGCGTGAGAGCGGCAAGGGTTGGAACAACCCGTCCGTGCCGGCGCGCATCGCTGGCTACGGGGACCCGGTGCGCGACACCCGCGTGGCCGCGCCCCTCTGCAAGGACAACGGCACGCAGGCGCTCATGGCGAGCAACGACGGCACGCACACCCCGGGTCAGCCGGTGATGTCCATGTCACCGGAGCGCCAGCAGGCCCTTCGCGGCCTCCCGCCCGGGGCGCAGAGCATCCTCGACGGTCTCTCCCAGCCTCCCGCCCAGGGCGGCCAGGGCCTCAACGAAGCGCGCACGTCCGGTGGTACCCGCACGGCGAGCGGCTCCGGCGAGACTCGCTGAGGCCAGCAGCGCGCCCGCTCCGGCGAGCAGCATGAAGAGGGCCCCCGCGTTGACGAAGTAGTCCAACGGCAGCAGGGGGCCTTCCACGTAGGCCCGCACCACGCGGTAGCCCACATGGCCCAGCAGGGCCAGCAGCGGCAGGTTGATGAGCGGCAGCACCAGCCAGCGCGCGGTGCGCCACCAGCCGGCCACGGCCTCCGCCACGCCGGTGGTGGCGGTGTAGCGCCAGGCGCCCGCTCTCGCCACCCGCACCTCCTCCAACAGCGTGTCCACGTCGGGGACGCCCAGCAGCGCGGGCTCCAGTCCGCTCGCGCGCGCCACGCTGCGCGCCTCCGCCAGCGCGGTGCGCGCCGCGGCCTGGGCGCTGAAGTCGTCCTCGAAGGGCTCCACCACCGCGGACTCCGCGGCCCTGGCGCGGGTGTGTCCGCGCACCACGTCCACCACGGTGGACGCCGCCGCCACCGCCAGCCCCGCGGGCAGACTGCTCCGCCCCACCAGCGCCGCCGCGCCCAGCCCGCTGGCGCCCCAGAGGGACAGCCGCAGGCCCCAGGCCGCGGGCCCCCAGAAGCGGCCTCCCGCCTGACGCCGCACCTCCGCCGCCAGGTGGCCGTGCGCCAGCCGCAGCCGCGCGTCGAAGTCCGCGCGCAGGCCCTCCGCCGCCTTCTCCATCCCCGAGTCCAGCGCGGCGCGCGTGCGTGACAGCATCGCGTCCGTCTCCTTCAGCGCGGCCTCCACGCGGGTGTGCACCTCTTCCAGCGCGCCCATCGCGTTCGTCTTGCGCACGCGCGCGGCCACCGCCTGCGTGGCCAGCCCGCGCAGGTGGAAGAGCAGGGCGCCGAACTCGCCGGACACGTCCCGGCCGTCCTTCGCCGACAGGGCGCTGATGGCGAAGACGGGCACGTCTTCCTGGGCCAAGCCGTACTGCTCGGAGGCCACGCGGCGCACCTGGGCCTTGAGCGTGTCGCGCGACTCCGGAGACAGCTCGTCCGCGAAGTTGAGGATGAAGACGAGCGAGCGCCGGCGGGCGAACTCCGTGAGGAACTCCACCTGGGAGGCCTCCGCCACACTGCCACGGTGCATGACGACGAGCGCGACATCCGCGCGCTCCAGCGCCGCGCGGGCCACTTCGCGGTGCGTGGTGGCCACGCTGTTGAGGTCCGGCGTGTCGATGAAGACCTGTCCGCCCCACAGGCCCTGGGGGCCGGGGGCATACGTCATGACCCGCGCGCCGGAGCCCGCCAGCGCGTCCGTGGGCGTGCCTTCGGGCGCGAACACGGTGGCGACCGTGCTGGTGGGCCGGTTGACGCCTTCGCGCGACAGGGCCTGCCCCGCCAGCGCGTTGAGGAGGGTGGACTTGCCCGCGCCGGTGGCTCCCACCAACGCCACGCTCAGGGGGGCGTCCTTGCGCGCCACGCCGCGCGCATAGTCGTCCACGAGCCGCTCCAGGCGCGCGGCATGCGGCCGGAGCGCGGGCAGCTCCAGGGCCGTCTTCAGCAGGGAACGCAGGGCATCGGGTTCAGGCAGGCTCGTCTCGTCCACGTGGAGAGAGCCTGTCCCGGCTTCGTCCGGGTGACTACGAAGAAGATGCGTGGAGGGTGCGCCAGCGTGCAGTTTCTGGCGGCGGTGCCCCGCGCGGGGCCCTACCGGGAGCGTCGGGCGTCAGGGTGGAGCGGGGACCGGATGGCAGCGGGGATGCCTGGGGGAGTAGAAGCAGTACCACCATGGACCTCTTCCTCATGTCGCCGCCGGGACGTACGTGGGCCCTGCGTGGCCGCAGCAACTTCCGCAGCCGCGAGGCGCCGCCCGTGGACGCGCGTCAGGCCCGGCGGGAATGGCTGGCGCTGGCCCGGGACATCGAAGCGCGTGGCGGCACGGTGGTCGCGTTGCCGTCTCCCTCCGAGCTCCTGACGGGCATGCCGTACGCCGCCGAATGTGGACAGGTGGTGGCGCGTCAGGGCGCCGCTCCGTTGTTCGTGCTGCCGCGGATGATGAGCGCGCACCGGCAGGCGGAGCGCGAGCACTGGGCGCCCCTGGCCCGGTCGCTGGGCATGGAGGTGGTGGACCCGGGCGTGGGCATCTGGGAGGCCCACGGCGACGTGGCCACCTTCGACGGCGTCACGCTGCTGTTCTGGGGCGGCCGCACGACGCTGGACGGCCTGGAGGCCGCGGCGCGGTACTTCCCCGGAGAGGTGCTGCGCATCCAGGTCCGCGAGCCCGCCTTCCACGGCAACATGGCCGTACTTCCGCTGCCCGCGGTGGACCGGCTGATGGTGTGTCCGGACGTGATGGCGCCGGAGTCCCATGCGCTGCTGCGCGAGCGCTTCGGCGAGCACCGGCTGCTCCTCGTGACGGAGGCGGAGATTCGCCGCTACGCCACCAACGGGCTGCCGGTGGGGCGTGACGTGCTGGCGCCTTCAGTGGTGCCGGACGCGGTGCGGGAGCGGCTGGAGGCGCTGGGCCTTCGCGTGGTGTCGCTCACCATGCGCGAGTTGTGTGAGAAGGGAGGCGGCTCGTCACGCTGCCTCGTGTCGCGCGCGGAGGTGGACGCCGCGACGCTGAACATCCCAGACGCGTTCCGGTTGTCGGCCATCGCGAGGGACATCGATGCCGATGGGTGACGCGGACACGCTGCCTCGGCAGGCGGAGGCCTTCCTCGCGGCGCACCCTGGCGCGTCGCTGGTGGCGCTGGGCTCGGGTGCGCACGCGGGCTCGTTGGACCTGTCGCCGCTGGGCGTGCCGGTGACGTTCCTGCCCGCCGAGCGGAACGCGGACCTGGCGATGCAGTACCTGGCACTGAACCAGTTCGCCTTCGGTGGCATCGGCGTGCCGCGTTGGGTGCTGTCGGACTTGTATCTGCTGCCGGGTGCCATTGGGCTGCTGCGCTGCCCGGCCCGGATGCTGGCGGCCCCCGTGCGCGAGCGGTTGGGGCTGGCCGACGAGGACCCGGCCATTGGCGCGGCCTACTACGCGGCGCCTTCGGTGACGCCGGGGTTGGTCATTGGTGTGTCGCTGCTGAGCGTGCTGCCGGGAACGGGGGCGTCGCCGTGGGTGAAGCTGCTCACGTTGCAGATGCTGCGCGCGCGGCGGCTGCGAGGCGTGGCCCAGTGGGACAACCCCAGCGTCCGTGTCCATTCCAGGCTGGGCCCGCTGCGCCTCGTGGGGCGCGTGCCCGGGGGCCATGAGTATGGTGAACGCTCCTTCGTCTACGAGTCGGAGCTGACCGACCGGACGCGGCTGGGCGACGCGATGGTGCGGCGCCTTTCGCTGACGCCGTCGCTGCGTGTACCCGCCACGGACCTTTCGGCGCTGAGCGCGCTGCTCGACCGCGCGGAGGCGGGCGAGGTGTTGCACCTGGTGCCTCCGGGGCTGGACGCGGGGCAGGTGCTGGTGCGCGAAGGGCCGCTGGGCTGACGCGCGCGGGCGGGCTCAGGGCGCTGGCGCGGCGGGCGACTCCATGTCCTCTTCCAGCGCGAGCCGCAACGCGCGGGCGCCGTCACGGAGGATGGGCGCGCCGTGGGAGAAGCACAGCGTCTCCACGGGGAGGTGGTCCAGGATGCGCTGGACGCTGTGCCGGGTGCGCAGCGGTTCGTCCTGGTATTCGCTGGGGATGAAGTCCGGCGTCTCGCCGTCCTCGTGCGTGAGCAGGTCGGAGATGAACGCGACGGCGCGCGGGTGTTGCTGCATCCACAGCGTGTACATCGCCTCGGTGGGGCCGGGGGTGTGGAACGAGATGAGTCCCCCGGGCAGCGTGTCTCCCGCGACGTAGAAGAAGTCGGGCTGCTCCTCCAGCGTCTGTGCTCCCTCGGGTGCCCAGACGGGCACCTTGAAGGCCTTGCGCAGGCGCCACGCGGAGCGCTGGTGGTTTCCCGCCGTCAGGACGATGGCGGAGATGTTCCCCAGCTTGCGCAGCGCTTCCTCGTCGATGGGCAGCGGGTCGATGAGGACGACGGCGCCATCCGTGTCCACCACGGCGTACGCGTCACTTCGCGCGCCGCCGATGCGGTCATCGGAGAGGGTCCAGTGGTGGACGCCAGGCACCAGCTCGCTTGTCCGCTTCGCCTTCCCCTTGGGCTCGCTCATGCGGACAAAGCTAGGCACCCCCAGGCGTTGTCACTTGGGCGGGGAGGGGGGCCACGGCCTGGATGCTCCGCCGCTTCCACGGCGGGCGCCCGAGGATACGGGGACGTCGTCCGTGGGACGGCACAACGTTCCCGCATGATGGCGCGAATCTCTCGCGGTGTGCTGCTGGCCCGGCCCCTGGTGCTCTTCGACGACGACTGCGCGTTCTGCCGGCGCTGGGCGGCGCGCTGGCATTGGCGCACCGGGGATCGTGTCCGCTACCGGCCGGGCAGCGGGTGGCGCCGCTGGTTGCTGGGCATCCCGAAGGCGGACATGCGCAGGGCCATGCAACTGGTGGAGCCCTCCGGCCGGGTATCCCAGGGCGCGGAGGCCCTCTTCCGCGCGCTCGCTGCTTCGCCTCGCCGGGGGACTCGGGTGGCCGCGAGGCTGGGCCTGATGCCGGGGGTGTTGCAACTGGCCCAGGGCGTCTATGCGGTGGTGGCCCGGAACCGCCGCCAGGCGGCGGGCGTGGACCGCTGGCTCTTCGGGCGCGCGGTGGTGCCGCACGAATACCGGTGGGTGCGCTGGGCCTTCCTGCGGTTGCTGGGAGGAACGTTCCTCATCGCCTTCACCTCGCTGGGGCGGCAGGTGCGGGGATTGTATGGGACGCAAGGCCTCCGGCCCGTGGCGGAGCGCCTGGCCGCGGAGCGTCGCGAGGAGGCTTCGGCGCTCGCGAGGTGGCGGCGCATTCCGTCGCTGTTCTGGTTCGTCGCTTCCGACGCCGCGTTGGTGCGTGGGTGCTGGAAGGGCCAGGTTCTGTCCCTGGCGTTGCTCTTCAACGTGGCGCCTCGCTTCAGCGTGTCGTGGCTGTGGGCGCTGTACCTCTCCTACGTGGCCGTGGGGCGTGAGTTCCTCTCCTTCCAGTGGGACGTGCTGCTGCTGGAGATGGGGCTGCTGGCGGCGCTCACCGCGCCCGGAGGACTGCGGCCGGGCCTGGGCCGTGACGAGCCCTCCGCGCTGGATGTGTTCCTCTTCCGGCTGCTCGTGTTCCGGCTCTACTTCGGCTCGGGGCTCAGCAAGCTCCAGTCGGGGGACCAGACCTGGCGCGAGCTGAGCGCGTGCGAGCACTATTACGAGACGGCGCCGCTGCCCACGCGGGGGGGGTGGTACGCGCATCATCTGCCGCGTCGGCTCCAGCGGGCCTCGACCGGGGCGGTGCTCTGGCTCGAGACGGTGGTGCCCTTCCTGGCCTTCGGGCCCCGCCGCTTGCGGCAGTTCGCCTTCTGGAGTCTGAGCGGCTTGCAGGCCGCCATCGCCGCCACGGGGAACTACGGCTTCTTCAACGTCCAAGCCTGGGTGCTGGGCGTGTGGCTCCTGGATGACGCGGCGCTGCGGCGGGTGCTGCCTTTGAAGGACGGGCCTCCCGCTCAGCCACGGCCCTGGTGGCGTACCGGCGTGTCCGCGCTGGTGGTGTCGCCGCTGCTGGTGCTGGGGGCGTCGGAGGTGCTTCGCCGGTTCGAAGGGTGGCAGCGGTACCGGCCCGAGCGCGTCGGCGCGATGCTGACGTGGCTGGAGTCCCAGGCGCGGCCCCTGCGTTCGGTGAATCCCTACGGCCTCTTCAGCGTGATGACGGTGCAGCGGCCGGAAATCGTCGTGGAGGGCTCCGACGACGGTGTGGAGTGGAAGGAATACTCCTTCCGCTACAAGGTGGGGGACCCGGCCCGGCCTCCCCGGCAGGTGGCTCCCCACCAGCCGCGGCTGGACTGGCAGATGTGGTTCGCCGCGCTCGGCTCGCCCCCTGGCTGGTTCGTCGCGTTCCTGGCCCGGCTGCTGGAGGGCTCGCCGGACGTCCTGGGCCTGCTGGCGGGCAGCCCCTTCCCGGACCGGCCGCCTCGGATGGTGCGAGCGGTGCTGTACGACTACCGGATGACGGACGTGGCCGAGCGGCGGCGCACGGGCATCTGGTGGCGGCGGGAGTGGCTGGGCCTCTACGTGCCGCCCCTCTCGCTGGCGCCCGGGCCCCGGCCTCGTGGACGCATTCCCGCGCTGCAATGGCATGCCGGGGCGTGAGGCGGGTGGGAGCAGGCGTGCGGCCCTGAACCTCGAAGGCCCCTTTTCGTACGCCGCCGATGGGGTGGGGCTACAATGGGGGCTTCCCACCCATCTCCGCCGTCGTGACGCCGTGAAGACGCCGCGCATTCCTATTTGCCTCCCCCTTGTCGCCGTCATCGGGCTGCTGAGCGCCTGCGGGCCCACGCCCACCACCATGAAGCTGGAGCCGCTGGAGACGAAGTACCTCCGCACACCTGGGCAGACCGTGAAGCTGGCGTACGAGGTCTTCGACGCGGAGGGGCAGCCCATGTCCAACCCGAAGCTGCGGTGGACCAGCTCCGCGCCGGACGTGGCGCAGGTCCAGGAAGGCTTGCTGACGGTTCGCAAGTCGGGGAAGACGACCATCGGGGCGACGGGTGGCAAGGTCCGCGCGGCGTTGCCGCTGGAGCTGACCATCCTCAACTCGCTGGACGTGCGTGCCCCAGGCGCGGACTTCCTCGAGGTGGGGCGTGTCATCAAGCTGCGCGTGGTGGCGAGGAACGAGCAGGGCTCTTCGTTGCAGGACGCCATGCCCACGTTCCGCTCCTCGGATGAGACGGTGGCGCGGGTGGAGGATGGGCAGTTGGTGGCCGTGCGCCCGGGCAAGGCGACCCTGAGCGCGACACTGGGGCACCTCAGCCGGCACATCGCGGTGCAGGTGGTGCCGGCGGACTTCGCGCGGCTGGGCCTCAACCTCACGCATCACGCCTTCCAGCGGAGGGGGCAGTCCGTGCAGCTCCAGGCGCGCGCCTTCAATCGCAGCGGCGTCGTGCTGGACACGGTGCCGCTGGAGTTCTTCACCTCGGACTCCGCCGTGGTGTCGGTGTCACCCGAAGGCCGCGTGACGGCGGTGGGTTCCGGGCGCGCGGTGGTGTCCGTGGTCGCCGGTCGGCGCCGGTCGGCGGCGGAGTTCGTCGTCCCCTAGCGAGTCTTCCCCGCGTCTACGGCTTCGGCGCCGCGGGAGCCTTCGACTTCGCCTTGGGCGTGGCAGGCGCTTTCCTGGTGGGGCGCTTGCGCTTCTTGTCCTCCGCGTCCTCCGGGCAGGGCGGACGCGGTCCGTCGCTCGGCGGCTGGATGGTGAAGTCGACGCGGCGGTTGAGCGCCATACCTTCTTCCGTCGCGTTGTCCGCCAGCGGCCGCGAGCGGCCAAAGCCCTGTGAGCACAGCCGTTCGGCCGCCACGCCGCTCTCCACCAGGAAGCGCATGACGCTGGCCGCGCGGCGGCGCGACAGGTCCAGGTTGTACGCATCGCTGGCGCGAGAGTCGGTGTGACCCTCGATGTGCACCCGGTCGGCCTCGGTGTTCTCGTTCATCACCCGCGCGACCTCCTCCAGGATGGGGAAGGACTCGGAGAGGATGATGTCCTGGTCGGTGGCGAAGTTGAGCTGCTCCAGGATGACAATCCGGTTGCCCTCGCGGCGGGCCAGCGGGCACCCGTCCTTGCCTCGGCTGCCGGCGGGCTGGTCCGGGCACCGGTCGAGCCGGTCGACCACGCCGTCGCCGTCCTTGTCCGTGTCCGGGCAGCCCATGTTGGCCACAGGGCCGGCCACGTCGGGGCACGCATCCGACTCGCCAATCACGCCGTCACCATCCGGGTCGATGGGCGGCGGCGGCGGCTCGGGTGGCTCCTTGAAGCGCTCCAGGGCCTCCCACTCGCGCGTCTTCGCCGGAATCCACAGGATGGACGTGAAGAAGCTCAGCGAGGGCGAGGCGATGGAGCAGCCGCAGCCCATGCCGCCGCCGAACGTGAAGGTGAGCCCGGTGGAGCTGTACCAGCGCAGGCCGAAGAGCGCCTCCGCGGGGATCTGCCGGGGCTCATCGGGCTGCTTCTGCAACCCCACCGCGCCGTGCACCATGCCCACCGCGGTGACACCGCTGCCGCGAAGGATGGGGACCTCCGCGCCGACGCCGAAAGGCATCATGTCGCCCACGGACACGCCGCTGAAGACGCGGTCCGGGCGCTTCCAGAAGCCGCCGTTGAGCGCCAGGAGGATGCCGTTCTCGAAGCGGTAGTCCAGCACCAGGCCCGGGGCCCAGGTCAGCTCGCCGTCTCCGGCGAAGGCGTCCTGGGCGCCGGTGGGGAAGCTCACGTTGAGCGTCACCGCGCCGCCCCAGCCCTTGCCCTCGGCGGGCCGGCGCAGGCCCGGGATGGCCACCTTGCCGGTGAGCCGGAGGTCACCGAGCACGAAGCTCTCCACGCTCCCCTCGGTGCCGATGACCTCCAGGTTGGCGCCACCCTGGGCGAGGATGAGCGGCATGTCCACGCCGACCTCGGCCCAGTCGAAGAGGCCAATGGTGGCCATGACGTCGAGTTGAAGGCGGTTGCCGACCAGGTTGATCTTGCTCAGGTCTCCGCCCTCGGGAATCAGCGACAGGGGGTTGAGCGAGTAGCTGAGGTACGGCCCGGCCGAGATGGACAGGTGTGACAGCGGACGCGACTGCTGCACCACGACCAGATCCTGGGGCGCGCCGGACGGACGGAAGAGCTGCACGTTGAAGCGCGCGTCTGGCTGCGCAGTGGCGGCGGTGGACAACCCCAGCGCCACGATGAGGAACAGGTGCGAGGGCTTCATCGAGCAGTGCGCCGGGGGCGGAGGAACGTGAGACCCGCGGCGAGCAGTAGCAGGAAGGTGGTGCTTCCAGCGGGCGTGGCGTCGGCGGTGGTGCCGCAGCAGAAGGCGCCGCCTTGGGGCTCGGTGCCAGGCTTGCGGCGGCCGCGCTCGCACTCCATCGTCTTCGCGGAGCAGTGCTCCACGCCCAGGCAGTCTCCGCTGTCGGAGCAGGCGGTGGAGCAGGTGTTGGTCGCAGTGTCGCAGGTGCCGCCGCAGGGGCAGTGGGCATCCGCGAAGCACTCCACGCAGGAGGTCCCGTCGCAGACCGTTCCCGGCTCGCACGTCACCGCGCACGCGCCCGAGTTCTCACACGTGCGCGTGGTGGGGTTGCACACGCCGCTCCCGCAGTCTCCGTCATCCGTGCAGCCCACGCAGGTGCTGCCCTGCGCGGTGCCATTGGAGAGGCAGAAGGGGGTGTCGCCACCGCAGGCGCCACAGCGGGGGCCGCAGTGCTTGTCCGTGGTGCAGGACGCGCATTCGCCACTGAGGCAGAACTGGCCGTCGCCGCACTCCAAGTCGTTGCGGCACTGGACGCAGACTTCGCCGTCGAGGCAGTAGGGGCGCTCGCCGGGGCACTTCACGCAGCCAGGGCCGCAGCTGTCGGCCGTGTTGCACGAAGGCACGCTGTCCACGCAGCGGCCGTTGGCGGTGTCGCACTGCTGTCCTTCGGCGCACTGGCTGCTGGTGGTGCACTCCACACAGGTCGGCGTGGCACCGGGCGTCAGCGCCATGCACTGGGTGCCGTTGGGGCAGCAGTTGCAGGAGTTGCCGGCGCACGAATCATTGGTGGCGCAGGGCGAGCAGACGTTGTCGGTGCAGGACTCGCCTTGAGGACAGTGGGAGTCTTGCGTGCACTCGCGGCACTCGTGGATGTCGGTGGCGCAGACCTCGCCGTTGGTGCACTGGCTGTCGTTCTTGCACTCGACACATGTGAATGTTTCGGTGTCACAAGCGCCCGTGGCGCAGTCACTGTCTTCGTTGCAGCCGGTGCACTGGTTGGTTTCGAGGTCGCAGCGGCCGTTCGGGCACTGGCCGTCCTCGGTGCACTGCACGCACTGGGTGCGGCCGTTGACGTTGGCGCAGTGGGGCGCGGACTCGCCGCAGGGGGAGCAGTACTCGCCGCAGAAGAGCGAGGAGTCGCAGGGCGCGCAGAGGGCCGCTGCGTTGCAGTGGAAGAAGGAGCCGCAGCCTCCGTTGCCGGGCGAGTTCGCGTTGCCGCGGTTGCACTGCTCGCAGCGGTCGGGCTGGCCTGCGAAGGAGAGGATGCCGTTCTCCGTCTGGAAGAACTGTGCGGGACGGAGGAGCTGGAATCCGGAGCTGAAGAGGTTGATGACGGGCGGCTGGTTTGCGGCACGCTCGAAGTCAGTGAAGGCGCCCGTGTGCATCGACATCTCGAGGGCTGCGTGCTCGCCGACCTGTGTGTAAAGGGCTTCTACTGCGTAGAGCCCGGGCGCGTTGAAGGTGACGCTGTTGGTGGTTCGCCAAGTTGGGAACCCGAGCATCGGTGGCCGGTTGATGACCTGATAACCCTGGCTGCGGTCGTAGATGACGAGGCTGATGCCATCATCTGCGTAAAGGCCGAAGTGAAGCGGCTGACCCGCTAGATCCGCGGTGACGTTCAGGTAACCGCGAAATCGCGACGCGAACGGGGTGAAGGCGTCGTTGTCCTCGATGACGTTGAAGGTGCATCCGCCAATCGAACACCCGGGTGCCGTAACCTGATTGACGAAGTCGCCGTAGCTCAGCGTGCGTCCGTCATTGAGGTTGTTGGACAGGTCGAAGGGCGTACGCAGCACCGTTGTGACACGGCTCTGCCTGCTGGCGGGTTCTTCGAGGAACCCGTTGATACCGTCGATGTACGTTCCGCGCGACTGCGGAAACTCATTCAAGGGGCGCGTCCACACATTGGACGCCACGCACAGTCCTTGCCCATCACCGGCAAGTGCGGGAGCAATGGGAGGCCCTTGGATGACGACATCGGGCAGCTTCTGGCCCCAGGCGGTCGAGGCCGCGAGGCACACCGCCAGGACAGTGAGCGCGGTACGCGCGATGCGGGACACGGGCGATTTCAAAGCCCCGCAACAATGCGGGATATCTCCCACAACCGCAATTCCGGCAACGTGCGGCTTTCCGCTACGACGTCGCAGGTCCTCCGGAGGTCGCTCAACGGCGGAGATTCAGTGGGCCGTTGCTACTCGGAATAGTTTGAAATGCAGGTCGCTCTGACTCAGACCCGCTTGCAGCTCACGTCCCCATCCTGGGAGCGGATGAACGCGGCGGTGAGCTCCGTGCCCAGGGCCGCGCACAGCACCTCGAAGGTCCGCCGTCGAGCGCCGCCAACCACAGACGGCTGGCTGGCCAGTGTCTCGGGATGTCGCACGAAGATGTTGTAACCCACGATGCAGCCATCCGCGCGGAGCACGGTGATGCCATCGGTGGCCATCATTCCCCGCAGCAACTGCGCGGCGGCGCGCACGGCGGTGCCCGCGCTGTCGGTGGGGTCAGCATGGTAGCGCTCCAGCAACGCCACGATGTCCAGCGGACGGGGCAGGATGATGCCGTCCACGAACAGCGTGGAGCCCGCGCGCTCCCGGGGCAGCACCGCCACGAGCGCGCCGTGGGAGCCCTGCATCACCTCGAAAAGCACCCGGCGGAAGAACCCTCGCGCACGCTCGCGACTGTGCGTGGTGACGCCGGCCGTGACGACGTCCGCCAGCTCATCCATCACCTCCGGCGGAGAGGCCGACTCCACCCTCGCGCCGGACAGGTACACGTGCCGGCACAGCCCTCCGCCCGAGCGCAACTCCAGGATGTTGTCGGCGAGCTGAAGCACACCCACGACGCCCGCGCCCCTGTCCTCGACACGGCGCAGCCGCTCCAGCGGCGTCTCCGCCAGAGGGAAGGGGTCCGTCCGGAAGACGCCGTAGGCGAAGCCCTCCGGGACGCGCAGGAGGTACAGCGCCCACCAGCGCCCCTGGCCCAGCGGCGCGCACTGCTTGAGCGCGCGCTGGATGGTGGCGCGCGAACGCGGACCGATGCCGATGGCAATCGGGTCATGCCCGCCCAGGTATTCGAGCATCTGTCCCAGGTCGTCTCCCACGAAGGCCATGGGAAACAGCGGGGCTCCCTCTTCGCGATAGCGCGACAGGGTGACGATGAGCTCTCCGATGGCGTCCGCCGTCAGCTCGCAGGACATGGATGCTTCGTCCAGGAACGTGCTGACGGCATCGGTCAGCAGGTGACGGAAGGACAGGACGAGAGGTGGGGAGCCCAGTCCGGCTGGGTCCGAGCCGTTCATGAGACCCACAGCATGGCGCATTGCCGCCGGGCACGCACGGACGGAGTGACAGCGGGCCAGGAGGCTCGTCCCCTCGCCGAGGCGTCATCGTGCGCCGGTGTCCGCCGATTCAACCCCGGCTGATGCAGGGTGTCAGCGCCGCTGGATACACTCGGGATTCAGGGCCCGTCAGGACAAGCCTGCCCGGGCCTCGTCCAGGCGGGCCGCCGTCTGGCTCCAGTCGCTGGCCAGCCCGTCGAGCTGCTTCAGGATGTCGGAGAAGTACCGCGCCTCCAGGGCCCTCGACAGGGTCGCGCCGTGGGCATCCGCCCACTTCTTCGTGACACGAGCCCGCACCTGGGCGCCCAGCAGGTCCACGAAGCGCTCCATCAACGGCGTGGACAGCAAGGTGCCCGCCCAGACGACCGCGTCATGGCCCATGCCGCCCGTGGCCACCGTCACCGCCGCCGCCGCGCCTGACGGCACGGAGTACACCAGCGTCGTCAGTGTCTGGAGAATCTCCTCCCGCATGTCGCCCTGAAGCTCCGCGGAGACCAACTCCCGGCAGTACGCATACAGCGTGGCGCGGTCCGCCGCGTGCGCGTGCAGGGGCTCGAAGCCCAGCGGCTCCTCCAACTTCGTCAGCGTCACCGGACCGAAGGCTTCCTCCAGCTTCGTCCGCGTCTGCGCGTCGGCGCGCCACGCGGCCACTTCCGGAGCGAAGGCATCCACCAGCCGCCGCACCCCGTCCTTCAGTGACTCGTCCACCGCGTGGGTCGGCGTGTCCGCGCCCGGGGCCTCGGGCGCGGTGAAGGACTCGCGCACCTTGCGCGTGACGAAGGTGAGCGCCGTGGCCAGCCCCCGGAAGGGCAGGCGCACCCACTTGTGGAACTGACTGCGAGCATCCAGTTCGTCGCGGAAGGCGTCGATGAGCACGTCCGCGGGCACGGCCTTCAGCGCCGCGTGCGCCCCCACCACGTCCAGTTCGTGGCGCAGTCGCTTGCGGAGCCGGTCGGGCTCCCGCGCCGCCTCCGAGGCCGCGCGCGACACGGCCTCCATCTCCGCGCGCGCATCCGCGAGCGAGGCTTCCAGCGCCCGGGCCTTCAGCTCGCGCGCGTGTTCGGCCTGTCCCAGCAGCGCGCCCAGCGCGGGCTTCCCGTCCAGGGGCTCCGTGGCCAGGGGCTTCAGTCCCGCCTCCACGTCGGGCTGGTGCGGCGCCAGGTAGCGCGCCAGCGCCGCGTGGCCCACGTCCTCGGCGAGCTTGTCCAGGTGCCCGCGGGCCACCTCCTCGCGCGTGGCCTCGTTGTAGACGAGCAGGTACGGCCGCCCATGCCCCACGGCCGCGCGCAGGAAGTCCACCAGCGCGGCGTTCTGGTACGTCTGCCGGCTCACCACGAACGCCAGCACGTCCACGGTGACGAGCAACGCCTCCGCGCGCTCGCGGTTGTCGCGGTACACGCTGTCGAAGTCCGGCGTGTCCATGACGAGCAGCCCGCGAGGCATCGCGTCCGACAGCGTCAGGTACAGCCGGCCCGGAGGCCCCGCCTGGTCCACGGGCGCCGCGTCGCCGGAGGCCACGGGCACGATGTCATAGCGCCGCGTCAGGAAGTCCTTCAGCGGCCCGGTCCACGTCTCCGGGTGGGCCGCCGCCAGGCACTGTTTGGTGAGCCCGCCCTCGGGCCTGGCGGGGGACAGCGCCGCGCCCACCAGCGAGTTGAAGAGGGTGGACTTGCCCACGTTGTTGGGACCGGCGATGGCCACCAGCAGCAGGGGGGAGTCCGCGGAGCCCAGGCGGGGGAGCAGGTCGCGGCGCAGGCGTTCGGCCAGACGGCGCGCGAGCTCGGCGTCCGAGGCGTCCGGGAAGCGCTCGGGAGCGGGCAGGGCGTCCAGGGCGGACGCGAGGCAGGTGCGCAGGGTGTACGGGTCTCTCATCACCAGAAGTCCTCGCACCACAGCACGCGGGACGCCCCGTGCCCAGGTACTTGTCCCACCGGGTGTCGGCCGGGGACAGAGCGGGTGGAGCGCGGTAGGGTGGTCCCATGCGCCTTCTCGCCGCCTGCCTGCTCCTGTCGGGGCTCGTCGCCTGCACCGCCGCGAATACGAATGCCCCCGTGGCCGCCGCGTCTCACGCCAAGGGCCCCTTGCCCTTCATCGAGGACGACTACGCCCGCGCGCTCGCCGAGGCCCAGGCGAAGGGGCTCCCCCTCTTCGTCGACGTCTGGGCGCCCTGGTGTCACACGTGCCGGTCGATGAAGGCCTACGTCCTGTCCGACGCGTCGCTGGCCCGGCACGCGGACCGCTTCGTGTGGCTGGAGGTGAACACCGACCTGACGTCGAACGCGGCGTTCCAGGAGAAGTACCCGGTGGAGTTCTGGCCCACGCTGTACGTCATCGACCCGCGCCAGGAGAAGGCCCTGCTGCGCTTCGCCGGCAGCGCCACCGTGGCGCAGTTGGAGAAGCTCTTCGAGGACGGTGAGCGTGCGTACCAGGGCGGCGTCACCGGCGCCGAGGCCCTGCTGGCTCGCGGGGACGCGCTCTATGCGGAGGGCCGTTCGGCCGAAGCCGCGGAGACGCTCGTGGAGGCCCTGGCCGAGGCGCCCGCGGACTGGTCCCGCCGGGGCCGCGCGGTGGAGTCGCTGCTGACGGCGATGTACGGCGCGAAGCAGCACGAGGCGTGCGCGCACAAGGCGCTGGAGGAGCTGCCGAAGACGCCCCGCTCGCTGTCCTGGGCCAATGGCGCTCTCTTGGGCATGTACTGCGTGCTGTCGCTGCCGGAGGACCACGCGGCGGGGGCGGAGCTGCGCGGCGGCCTGGAGGCCAAGGTGGCCGAGGCCCTGGCGCCCCCGGCCATCGAGATGTCCGCGGATGACCGCTCCGGCCTGTACGAGGTGCGCGTGCAGGCGCGCGAGGTGGCGAAGGACACGGCGGCCGTGAAGGCCCTGTCGGAGGAGTGGCTGGCGTTCCTGGAGGCCGAGGCCGCGAAGGCGCCCAATCCCCAGGCGCGGACGGTGTTCGACTCGCACCGCATGCTCGCGGCCATGAAGCTGGAGACGCCCGCCCGGGCGATTCCCGCGCTCGAGCAGAGCGAGAAGGACCTGCCCCAGGACTACAACCCGCCCGCTCGCCTTTCGACGTTGTACCGGCTCGTCGGCCGGCTGGATGACGCGCTCGCCGCCAGCGACCGTGCGCTGGCGCGCGTCCAGGGCTCGCGGCGGTTGTCGGTGTTGTCGGGCCGCGCGGACATCCTCGTGGCGCGCAAGGACACGGCGTCCGCCGTGAAGACGCTGGAAGAGGCCATCACCTTCGCGAAGTCGCTGCCCGCCTCGCAGGTGTCGCCGCGCACGGTGGCCGGGCTGGAGAAGAAGCTCAGCGGTCTTCAGGCCTCGGCGCGGTAGCCGCCGCGCGGGTGTCCAGGTCGAACAGCTCGTAGTCCGGGGCCTGGCACTCGCGCATGGCTCCGTCGGTGAGCACCAGCAACGCGGTGCCGGGTGCTGGTGGCGGCGGCGCGCCGTGGGCGTAGTCCACGCGCGTTCCATCCGTGATGAGATGCCGCAGCACGCCGTCGCGGGCTCCGTCGGGTGGCATCCCCAGCATCGCGCGGCTTCGCTTGTCGCGTGTATGGCCCACCACCTGCGTCAGGCCCGTGGGCAGCCGCCTCGGGTCGAAGCGGCGCCGGGGCGTGCGGCGCACGCGCTCGGCGTCCTCGGGCAGCAGGCTGGGGCGCTGGTAGAAGATGCCCGTGCCCTCGCCGTGGGCCGCGTCGCCTGGGTGGTGCAGTCCCGGAATGACGAGCGGACCTTGAGTCCAGCCCGCCACCGCCGCATCCAGGGCCGCGTTCAGCGCCGCCGCCACCTGGTTTGCGTCCTCGCGCCGGGCGGGAGGCAGGCGCGTCACGTCCAAGTCCTCCTGTGTGACGCCCGCGTGGAGCACCAGCAGGTCAGGGGCCACGGCATGGGCCACGCGGAAGCGCTTCACCCGCAGCAGGTGCTCCACCCAGGTGCGCTGCGCTTCGCGGAAGTTGCTGCAATCGCGGGCCACCAGCTCCGCGGAGGGAACTTCGGGCCAGCGCGCGAGGAACGCCTGCTCCGCCGCTTCGTCCGGAGTGCCTCCCTGATAGATGCGGTCCGCTTCGGCCTGGGCCTCGGCGAAGCGCGCATCCGTGAAGCCGGCCAGCTCACCCACTCGCGCCAGGTCATGGTTGCCCAGCAGCATCACCGCCTGGGTCGCCGGGTGGGCGGCCAGCCACGCCACCAGCGCCAGACCACTGGCGGCGGCGGACTCACGCTCGGCGGGCTTGCCCCAGTCGAAGTGGTCGCCCACTGAGATGAGCTGCACGTCGGAGCGAAGCCAACCCTCGCCGGTCAACAGTCCGTGGTGCGCCAGGATGGCCAGGAACTGGCCCAGGTCGGCCTGCGGGTCCCCAATGACGAGCCGCCGGCGCCAGACATGGTCCTCCGCCGGGACGGAGCGCGGCGCCTCCGCCGCGGCCTCGGCGGCCCGCGCGAGCGCGGCCTGGATGGATGACGTCTTGTTCATGAACTCTGGAAGAAGCGGGCGATGAGCGCCGAGCGGCTCTCCACCTGTGCCTTGCTCAGCAGATGCGTGACGTGGACTTCCACCGTGCGCTCGGCGCAGCCCAGCCGGCCGGCGATGGACTTGTTCGTCTCGCCCTGGATGATGTGCGTCAGCACCTCGGACTCGCGCGCGGTGAGCGACCAGCGCGCCGACAGTGCCTGCACGCGCGCGGCGGCGCTGGACGCGGTGCCGGTGTCGAATGGCCAGGTAGTGCGGTGGCAGGCCGGTGGTGAGCAGCGGCGTCATGGTCAGCGGGCCGGAGCAGGGAATGCCCTGGGCGCCGCGGCGCAGGGACTCCATCAGCTCCGGGTCATGCCGTTCCAGCCGCGCTCGGCCGGCATTGTTGGCGTGCACCACGCGGCCACTGGAGCTGACAATCCAGGCGGCGCGCCCCAGCGCCTCCATGGCGACCTGCAGCGCCGTGGACATCAGGCCCGACTCGCGCAGCCGCGTCTCCATGGTCAGCCGCCGCTGGAGCGCGGGCGTCAGGGCCTGGAGCAGGCGCTGCTCGCGCTCGGTGAAGGGCTCGGCGCGGGCCAGGCCCACCCAGCCCAGGAGCACCGGCCCATCACAGACGAGCGTGCGCAGCCATTGCATGTTCTCCACGCCGAGCTGCCGGAATATCGCCGCGGAGCGGGCGCTGATGCGCTCCCGGGTGCTCTCCAGCGATTCCTCGCTCATGCCCAGCCGGCGCCCCACCTCGCTGGCTGACAAGTCATGCAGCGGCAGCTGGCGGGCCGTCTCGGTTTCCGTCAGCGAGCGGAAATGCAGCGCGCGGTTGCGCTGAGCAGGCTCGGGCCTGGCGGGATTGAACCAACCCCAAGGTTCTCCCCAGGAAGACACCTGGTTCTCGATGGCCGCGTGCACGGTCGCGGCGGGGAGTGGGAAGCCCGCGCAATGGGCGTAGCTCGCGTGGTAGCGCTCGGGGCCCACGTCCACGCCATAGGCGACGGCGCGCTCGGCCCGTAAAGCCTCTCGTAAAGCGCCTAGCACCGGGGGCAGGGATTCTGTCCCGGGTTCGGCCTCCACGAGCATTGCCTCAAGGTCCGTCAGCAGGCCTTGCTCCTCGGAATTCAAACGAATCACGGTTTTGGAAGTATACGCCCGTCAGGGTTTGCGCCCAGTCCTTGCCCTTTCTTCACGCCCGTCTTGAACGTTCAGAATTGTCCCTACGGGGACTTCTTGGCTTTCAAAGGTTCTGGGTTTTTAATGACCCAGGGATTTCCCCAATAGCCGGACACGGGGCAGTGGCGGAACACTCTCATGTCGGCCCCCGGGGGGAGGGCCGCCGCGGTGAACTGTGAGCGCGCGCCGGGCGCTCGGTTTCGGGTACCCGGTGCGCTGCTCCTTTCCCACACGCCTGGCGCCCGCACTCCAACCCACGAGGATGGCTGCCTTTGTGGGCCCACCAGACCTCATGGGACATGCAGGAAGCGAGGCAGGCGCCCGGGGGGCACCACCCTGCCCAGGAAATGAAGCATGCCCAGGCCCAGATAGGCCATGCCCAGGGCCAGTGCAGCCCAGCCCAGCCAGGCGCTGATGGCGCCCGTGCCCAGGCCCACCAGGGCCCAGATGGCGAGCGCCGTGCCCACGCCCCAGGGCATGGCCGTGCGCAGGTGGGGTGGACTGAATGCACCACCCAGGGCGCAGAAGGCGGCCGCCATGACGCCAAAGCCGAACCACTTTGGCTCCTGGACGGGGAAGATGGCCGCCATGGATAGCAGCGCAGTGAAGAGTCCAAGAATCGCGAGTCCCAGGGTCATGGCTTACTCCGTGGCCGTTCCTGGGAAAGGTGCTCACCGAGCGCGTAGCGCGTAACGCACCTTCGGTTCGTGGGCTTCGCGGCATGCCGCGTGGTGTCGTGCGCAAGGGCGCGAAATCGCAACATCCTTCCGCTCGGCACGCTGCTGGCTAGGCTGCCAATCGGTTGTACCACCGTGCGACGGCCGGCCCACGTGAAGAACGGATGGACACCTGGAAATGCGTTCGATGAAGACGAAGAAGTCTGTGAAGCGCGCGTTGTGCATGGCAGTGGTGATGACGGTCTCCGGATGCAGGGCGCCCGCGGCGTTGGGGCCCGGAGGCGGCATGAGCGCTTCAGAGGGCTCCGACTCCGCCGCTTCGTCCGAGGGCTCCGACTCCGCCGCTTCGTCCGAGGGCTCCGACTCCGCCGCTTCATCGGAAGGCTCGGGTGAATCGAGCCAGTCGGACTCAGGTGCGTCGTCGGAGGGCTCGGGCGACTCCAGCAAGTCGGAGTCGAGCGGTTCCAGTGGAGAGGGCTCCAGCCAGTCGGAGTCGAGCGGCTCGGGTGAAGAGGGCACGAGCCACTCCGAGTCGAGCGGTTCCAGTGGAGAGGGCTCCAGCCAGTCGGAGTCGAGTGGCTCTGGTGAAGAGGGCACGAGCCACTCCAAGTCGAGCGACAATGAGTCCACGGAGCTCGCCTCTCGAAGCTCCGAGGAAGGCGGCACGAGCGAGGGCTCTTCGGGAACGGAGAAGGCGGACGGTGAGGCGTCGCGCTCCCGCAGCAACAACAGCAGCCAGTCCAACAACAACGACGTGGCGTCCTCGGTGACGGTGGCCGCGCTGGTGGTGGGGCTCGGCATCATCATCTGGCAGGCGTATGCCGCGGCGGAGCGGCGCCGAGGGGTGTCTCCGAAAGAGGCGGGCCGCGCGGCTCAGGTGTACCTGCGGGCGCGCACGCACCAACTGCGTGAGGACCTCGCCCTGGGCGCGGGGCCGACGGTGGAGGACCTGGCGGCGGCGGCGCGCATCCGGCGGGAGCACCTGGGCCTCTTCGGGCGCGTGCTGCGCGCGAACCGGAAGGAGCTGCTCGAGATGGCCGAGGCGAACACCCTCACGCCGGACCGCGCGCTCGCGTGGCTGGAGCGGGTGGGAGAGCTGGCGCGGGCCGAGCCGCGGCTGGAGGAAGATCGCCGCGCGTTCCTCGCGGCACCGTCCCAGGAGGGCACCGCGACGGTGGCGCACTGATGCGCTGGCTGCGGCTGCTCGCGCTCGTCTTCGCGCTGCCGGTGCACGCCGACGATGCCCTGTCCGCGCGCGTCCACGCGCTCGAACAGGCGGGCGTGGTCCTGCGGGGCGCCGCGGCGGCTGACGCGGACCTGGTGACGGAGGTGGAGGCGGGGCTGGAGGCGCTGCCCCCGGCGATGCGGCGTCCGCCCGGTGGTCCCCTGGAATTGGTGCTGCACCCGGAGGCCGCGCCGCTGGGCCTGGGCGATGGCTCCCCCGAGCGTCCCGACTGGACGGAGGGCCGCGCGCGGTTCCACCTCTACCAGTACGCCCCATCGGAGGAACGCCGGGCCACGCTGCGTCTGTCTCGACTGACGGACGCGGAGGTGGAGCGGTTGTGGCGCCGGCGCGCGGTGGTGCACGCGGTGATGCAGCGCTGGGATGACGCGAAAGGCTGGAGCGGCACTCCGGCCTGGCGCCGGCTGTCGGGTTGGATGAAGCCCTTTGAGCGGCCCCTGGTGTGGAAGGAGGAGGTCCGCCTTCGCTACGCCGGAGCCTTCAGCCGCGCCATGGGGCAGCGCAGCGCCTCGTTGGATTGGGTGACGTTCGCCGAGGAACTGCTCGTGCCCGTGGAGTCTCTGCGCGCGGACGCGCTGCCGGTGGATGACCACGTCCGCTGCCAGGAGTTCTCCAAGGCCCGTGCGCTGACGGAGCAGTTGGAAGCGTCGGGCCTGGGCACGCTGCCGCCGCGCGGTGACTGCCCCGCCTTCGAAGCCTGGGCGGAGCTGGAGTCCCTGTCGCACTTCGAGGTGCTGCTGGTGGCCTCCACGGGCCGTCAGCCGGAGTCCCTCTTCGGACACCTGCTGCTGCGCCCGGTGTGGCACGAGGGCGAGGTACCACGGGGGCCCACCTTCGAACGGGTGGTGCAACTGGTCGCGCTGACCGGGATGGAGTCCAAGGGCCTGGGCTACGTGGTGAAGGGAATGACGGGGGCCTACGACACCGTCTTCCTCACGGGGACGATGGGCGACCTGTCCCATGAGGCGCTGGAGCTGGAGCAGCGCTCCATCCGCCGCTTCCGCCTGCGCCTGAAGCCCGGCGAGGAAGCGCGGATGCTGGAGCGCGTGTGGGAGCTCGAGCGCCGTGGGTACATGGGCTACTACTTCTTCACGGACAACTGCGCGAGCGCGCTCGTCTTCCTGCTCAACGGCGCGCTGGAGGGGGGGCGGCAACTGCGTCCTCCCGGCACGCTTTGGGTCCTGCCCACCGCCACGCTGGACACCCTGGCCCGGGTGCAGGTGGAGGAGCCAGGGGGCGAGACGTCCTCCCTCCTGGAGCACATCCCGGATGCGTTCGAGTCCACCGGGGACCGCGCGGTGCGTGCGCACGCGGCACAGCAGGAGGCACTGGACGCGCTGGCCGGACATGTCGGCGCAGATGAGCTCGCGCGTCTCCGGGGCGTGCATGCCCGGTTGGAGTCGCCGGAGCCACAGGTCCGCGCCCCGGCCTATGACGAACTGTCCGGGGTGGTGGCCGCGCTGATGCACTCGGCGAAGACGGCGTCCCGCGACACGGTCCGCGCGCACCTGCATGCCTACGTGGCGCACGCGGTGCGGGTGGAGCGCGCCGCGGTGGACCGTGCCGACGGCGAGCGCCTGCGAATCGAGCGCGAGCGGATGCTCGCGATGAAGGTGTCGGTTGCAGGCTCGGCAAGGGCCGGCACGGCCGAGCGTCAGCGCGTCTTCGAGACCGAGGACGCGCTCCAGCGGAGGCTCGCGGTGTTGGACCGCGCCACCCTGCTGAAGGACGCGCTGGCCTCCGCGGAGCGCCGTCCACCCACGCCCGAGGAGCTGCGGACGCTGGTGTGGGCCGAGCGAACCGAGGCCACCTTCCACCGTGCCACCGACGTGCAGGGCGCGCTCAATGACGGCTTGCTGGCGACCGTGGACCCGGTGGCCTTCCTGCACGAGGACCGGCGCCGCAAGGTGGCGGCGGAGGCGGCCTGGGCGGAAGGGGCGCTGCGGGAGTCCGGAGCGGGGCGCGTGATGGTGGCCCTGGGCGTGGACTTTCCCGAAGGGGCCGCGGCCCGGCCCCTGGTGGGGCTACGCACCGCGGGCATGGCCGAGGCGCTGGGCGATGCGCGGCTCCACGGCTTTCAGCCGAGCAGTGAGCTGCGGGTGCTCGATGGCGAGCTGTTTCTCCTGCCGCGCTGGGGGTTGCCCAAGGTGGTGGCCTCGGACCTGACGCTGTTGGGCTACCGCACGCTGCTGCGCGAGCTTCCCCAGTTCCGTGACTCCTTCTGGGATTCGCTCGGCTGGGGTGCCGAGGCCCGCGTGGCGTCGAGCGACGCGCGCCTGCTGCGCTATCGTGCGTCGGTGCAGGCGGAGGCGTTGATGGTGCTGGACGAGGACGCGCGCTTCTCGCGCTTCACCACGGTGGGCGTGGGCGGCCTGGCCGCGGTGCACTGGAACCGGGATGTGCTGACGCCGGCCGCGGGGCCGCGCCTGTCACTGGCGCATCGGATGGGGCTGTTCGGCTCGGGTGCCAACGCGGTGCGGCTGGAGGCGGCCTACGCGCCCACCTGGAGGGTGGGGGACACACACTTCACCCACGAGGCGGGCGCGGCGCTCCAGTTGGAGGTGTGGCTGGGGCGCGCGGGGCCCTTCGGCGTGCTCCTCACGCCCCGCGCGCAGGTCCGGTGGGAGGGGGCGATATCGCCCACGCCCCACTGGGAAGCCCTGTCGCCGTCTACGTGGTTGGCTGGCTCGGCGGAGCGGCGTCTGGCACTTGGGTTCGAGGTGCGCTGACAGAGGCGGGCTCGCCGATTTTGTAGCTCGTCCAGAACGGGTGGCTGATGGCCCCCGTCACGGCGCCGATGAAGAGGCCGATGACGTAGAGCGCCGTGTACCCCCAGAAGCCCAGGCCATAGAAGATGTGGCCCTGGGTCGCCGAGCCGATGAAGAGGAAGAAGGCGAGGGCGGAGGGCACCGCGATGGCGGAGAGGACGGCCGCGCCGAGCGCGCGCGGCAGCCTTCGCGCGTGGAAGCCGCCGAAGGTGCCGGCCAGGAGCCCGTTGAACATGGGCAGGAAGAACAGGGCCAGGCTGATGAACGCCATCACCAGCGTGCTCACGATGAACCGGTTGTGGACCGGATTGATGGTGTCTGGCTTGAAGGTCAGGTCTGCGGGAATCTCCCGGCGGATGTACTCGTAGCGTGGCTTGGGACCGGCGAGGGCCTTCTCCGGGTCTTGCGTCAGGATGCGCTCGGGCATGTCTGGCTACCTCCCTCGGGGGCAAATCAACGTGTGCCTGATGGCCATGAGTTTGTGACGCCAGCGGGTGTGCGGAAGGGCCGCTGGCCGCATCGGGGGGCGGGCCACCTGCCGGGCCCTGGAATTCTCCCTCCGGAATACTCGCGGAGTCCCTGGATACCCGAGTCGAGGGGCCCGAAGATGCGCGCCGGACTTGGCGGACGGTGGCCTCCGGCTATGCTGCCGCACCCGGCAGCACCTCCATCTCTGCCCGTACGGAATTTTCCATGAGCTTTCGCCGCAAACTGCTGACCCTCGCCCTTGCCTCTTCCTCCCTGCTGGCCGCCTGCGTCGTGCAGCGTCCGTTCTATCGCGACGTCGTCCAGCCCGCGGGCTCCTCGGTGGCGGCCGGCACCCTGGTGGACCTCATCGTCCTGGACTCGGACACCAACCAGCCCGTGAAGGGCGCCAAGGTGCTCTGGGGTGAGGACTCCCGTTCGCGCGAGTCCTACGTCACGGACGAGGACGGCCGGGTGTCCTTCGACGTGACGCCGGCGCTGCTGAAGGAGAACCCGCTGGTGGAGGTGGTGCTGCCCAGGGGCGTTCGGAGCTACCGCCTGCAGGTGGTGCCCGCGACGGATGCCGCCGCGCCCGAGGCGACGGAGGCCGCCGCGCCCGAGGCCCCTGCTGCTCCCGCGACGCCCGAGGCTCCCGCCGTGCCGGAGACGCCGGCGACGGAGGCTCCCGCCGCGGCACCTGACACCAGCAACTGAGTCCGTTCTCTCTTCCGCGCGAAGCTCAGCCGAGCTTCGCGTGGAGGAAGTCCACGGTGCGCTGCCACGCCTTCGCGGCGTTGTCCGGTGAGTAGACCTCCGGACGCGTGTCATTGAAGAAGGCGTGCTGTGCGTCGTAGCGGTGAATCTCCACGGGGACGCCGCCGCCCTTCAGCTTCTTCTCCAACGCGTCCACTCGCTCCGGCGAGCACCATTCGTCATTGTTCGCGTAGTGCCCGAGCACCGGCGCGCGGATGCGTGACACGTCCGCGGCCTCCTCCGGGGGGATGCCGTAGAAGGGCACGGCGGCGTCGAGCCCCGGCTCATTCGCGGCGGCCAGCAGCGTCAGCGCGCCGCCCATGCAGAAGCCCATGATGGCCACCTTGGTGCCGGGCTTTCGCGCGCGCAGCGCCTCCACCGCGGCGTGCAGGTCCGCCGTGGCCTTATCCCAAGCCATCGCCTTCAGCATCGCGTTGGCCTCGTTGGCGTCCTTCGTCACGCGGCCTTCGTAGAGGTCCACCGCGAAGACGGTGAAGCCTTCTCGCGCCAGCCGGTCCGCCACGTCGCGCGTGTGCCCGTTGAGGCCCCAGTACTCGTGGATGAGCACCACCGCTCCGGGCGCGTCACCCTTCGGGGCTTCACTCAGATAGCCCGCCAGTGCCTGGCCCTGCTTGCCGATGAGCTGCGTCTGTCCTGTCATGGCTTCACCCTTGCGAGGTTGTGGAAGGGGGCGCAGCTTAACGGCCGATTCCGCGAACGCGCGCGCGAACCCGCCGCCGTGCCCGCTTGGCGACAGAGGACCGGCATGTCGAAGGCATTCACGAAGGAGGACTCGGGCGACGACAGCGTGATGCCCGTCCGTCCACGCGCGTCCTCCGGGGAGAAGCGCTACATCACCCCGGAGGGCTACCGGGCGCTCCAGGAGGAACTGGCGGCGGCGCAGGGGCCGGACCCCAGGGCGGGTGAGTTCACGGAGCTGGAGGCGGGCGTGCGCCGCAAGGAGCGCGAGCGGCGCGTACAGGAGCTGGCGGCGGTGCTGGAGGACGTGCGGGTGGTGGAGCCCGACGCCTCGCAGGCCGGCCGCGTCTTCTTCGGCGCCTGGGTGGAGCTGGAGGACGAGGACGGTGCCCCGGTGCGCTACCGCATCGTCGGGCCGGACGAGTCCGACGTGAAGGCGGGGCGGCTGAGCGTGGAGTCGCCCCTGGCCCGGGCCCTGCTGGGCAAGGAAGTGGGCGAGTCCGTGGTGGTGGAGCGCCCCCGCGGCCCCGTGGAGTACACGGTGACGGCCGTGGACTACGCCGCGCCCTGAGCCGGGCTCAGCGCCTGGTGGCGATGACGGTGCTCAGCACGGAGAAGGGCTCCGGCATCAGGCCGTCGCGCACCTCGACGGTGAAGCCTTCCGCTTCGAGCAGCGCGCGGGCCCGGGGCACCAGGAACGTCAGGTAGTACATGACGAAGGGTGGCTTCCACAGCGCGTTGCGCGCGCGCATGGCGGCGTTGAAGCCCTTGGCCATCCAGTAGCCCGGGCGGAGCTTCGACGGCGGGTGCGCGGTGACGAAGAGGAAGCGGCCCCCGGGGCGCAGCGCGCGGGCGATGCCTTTGACGAGCTTTGGCTCGTCCTCTTCGAGGATGTGACCGAAGGCGCCGAAGCTGGTGACGACGTCGAACGCGCCGTCGAAGGGGAGCGCCAGTGCGTCGCCCTGGATGAACTCCAGCGCCGCGGTGCCCGGCGCCTGCGCGAGCTGCTGGCGCGCCTCGTCGAGCATGCCCTGGCTGAGGTCGAAGCCCACCACGCGCTCCCGCGCGAGCGGACGCAAGAAGCGCATGGCCGCGCCGGTGCCGCAGCACACGTCCAGCGCGCTGCCTACGCTGCCTGGCGCGCCCAGTTGGGCAATGGCGGCCTCGAGCACCGCGTCTGGCGTGCGAAAGGGCGTGTACTCGAACTTGGGCGCGAGCAGGTCGTAGCCGCGCTCGACGGACGTGAGGGCCTGCGAGGCCAGCTCCCGGAGGGTGGGGCCCTTGCGGTGGAACATGGTGTCTCGGGGTGTATCGCACCCACACCGGCCCCTTCCTCTGAAAATGCGGCCGGTATCGGGCATTGAATGTTCCGCGGGGGGCCCCGTCAGAAGGTTCAAGCAGGACGACGGAGGAGGACGACAATGGCGCTCAAGACGGGTTTCGCGGTGCTGGCTTTCGGAATGATGTTCCTCGGCTCCACGGCCGCGCATGCGAAGGACGACAACGAGAAGTCGCGGTTCTCCCAGCAGCACCGGCATGACGGCCGCGGCGGCAACTTCGGTGTCCACGTCGACGCCCGCCGCCACCCGGGACCCGCGCCGCTGCCGCCGCCGCACGCTCGGGGCCGCTACGAACTGCAGACGGTGAACCGCTGGGTGCAGGGCCGCTACGAGCAGGTGTGGGTCCCCGAGGTGTGCCGTGAGCGTCACAACCGCCGCTCGCGGGTGACCCGGTGCACCGGGGGCTTCTACGAGCAGCGCTGGGTGCCGGCCCGCTACGAGCCGGTCCAGGAGTGGGTGTGGGTGACCTACGCTCCGGGCCGGGTGCACATGGCCAGCGCCGGCCGCCGCTAGACGATTCGAGTATCGGGGGACCGCGCCGCGGGCGCGCCGGGATACGGGGGTAGCCCGGCGCGCCTCGCGGCAGCAGGTCCGCAGTGCCTTTCCCCGCCGGGCCTGTTACTGAATGCGCCGCATGGCGACCGCATTCATCACCGGGGCTGGCATCCGCATTGGCAGCGCGGTGGCCCGGGCCCTTGGCCGCGCGGGTTATGACCTGGCGCTCCATGCGAACCGTTCCCTCGAGCCGCTGGAAGCGCTGGCGGACGAACTCCGAGGCCTCGGCCGTCGCGTCACCCTGCACGCCGCCGACCTGAGCCGCCCGGAGGCTGTGGATTCCCTGGCCGCGCAAGTGCGTGAGGCGTGGCCCGCGCTGGACGTGGTGGTCCACAACGCGGGCCTCTTCGAGCGCATCGACTTCGCCGCCATCTCCCGCGACCAGTACCGCACCATGATGGCGGTGAACCTGGACGCGCCCTTCTTCCTCACCCAGGCCCTGCTCCCCGCGCTGCGCGCCGGCAAGGACCCGTTGGTGGTGCACCTCACCGACGTCGGTGGGGAGCGGCCGGTGAGCCACTACGCGCACTATTCGGTGAGCAAGGCGGGCCTCATCATGCTCACCCGCGCGCTGGCGGTGGAGTTGGCCCCGCACATCCGGGTCAACGCCGTGTCGCCCGGCACGGTGGCCTTCCCCGAGGACTTCGACGCCGAGGCCCGCGACGCGGTGCTGCGCCGCATCCCCATGGGGCGTGAGGGCAACGTCGAGGACATCGCCCGCACCGTCGTCTTCCTCGCCCGCGAGGCGCCGTACATCACCGGGCAGGTCATCGCCGTCGATGGCGGCAGGAGCGCACAGTTATGAGCGCGGAACACGCATTCCATCCCCCCGTCGTCATGACGCCGGATGGCCGCCCGCTGGACGTCATCGAACTGCGCGGCCTCACGGTGGACTGCATCGTGGGCATCTTCAACAGGGAGCGCATCGCGGCCCAGCCGCTGCGACTGGACGTCGCCCTGTTCCTGGACACCCGCGCCGCCGCGGTGGGAGGCAGGCTGGCGCACACGGTGAACTACGGCCGGCTCGCGGGGGAGCTGCGCTTCCTGCTGGAGGCCTGCCGCTTCGAACTGCTGGAGTCCGCCGTCGAGACGGTGTGCCGCTACGTGCTGGCGCCGCCCACCGACGACGTCCCGCGCGCGCAGGTCCACGCGGCCACGGTGCGGGTGACGAAGCCGCTGGCGCTGGGCGGGTTGGCGGTGCCGTCACTCCAGATTCACCGGACGGCCGCGGAGATGGTGTACGGCCGGGAGGAGAAGGGCTTCGGCCGTGTGGACATCATCCACGAGGGTGCGGGCTATGGCGTCTACCGGCTGCGGGTGAAGCCAGGAGGTTGCATCCCCACGCACGTGCACCAGCAGATGGAGGAGAGCGAGCTGGTGCTGGGCTCGGGGCTGCTGCTTCAGTTCAAGCCGGTGGCCCGGGGCATGGCCTTCCACTGGCCGCGGGGCTTCCTGCACCGCTACGACAACCCTTCATCCACGGAGCAGACGGTGCTCTGTGTGGACAGGCCGGGCTTCATCCCGTCGGACGAGGTGGAGACCGAGCCGCCGCCGGAGGGGCTGCTGCCCGTCACCGGCCACTCCTATTACCCGCTGGATGAGCCCGCGGCGCCGGGCTCTCCCGCGGAGCACCAGCCGTGAGCGGGGCCGTGTCTTCAAGGAGCGCCTTTCATGCGTGAGGTGGGCACGCGCAAGGTGCTCGTCACTGGCGGCGGGACGGGCATTGGCCGCGCGGTGGCGGAGGCCCTGCTGCGCGCGGGGGGGCAGGTGGTGGTGTCGGGCCGCCGCGCGGAGGTGCTGGAGTCGCTGACGACAGCATGGCCGGGACGGGCCTTCGCGCTGCCGTGTGACCTGGCCTCGCTGGAAGCCCGCGAGGGGCTGCTTCGCCGTGCCGCCGGGTTGCTGGGAGGGCTGGACGGTTTCGTCCACAGCGCGGGGCAGGTGGTGCACCAGCCGCCGGGCGGCATCGGCGAGGACGCGCTTCGCGCACAGCTCGAGGTCAACCTCATCGCGCCGCTGCGACTGGGCGAGCAGGCGCTGGAGGTACTGGAGCCGGGTGGGGCGCAGGTCTTCATCGCGTCCACGCTGGCCATGAGGCCCGTCGTCACCAGCGCGGTGTACAGCGCGGCGAAGGCAGGACTCCTTCAGGTGATGAAGGTGCTGGCGTTGGCGGGTGCGGCGCGAGGCGTGCGTGCCAGCGCGGTGCTGCCGGGCGTGGTGGAGACGGACATGGTGCGCGAGGTGCGCATGGCTCCCGGCGAGGGGCCGCTGTCCGAGCCCGAGTATGCGCGGCGGCAGGAGGCCCAGCTTGCGGGCTTGCGGGCGCTGCATCCGCTCGGACGGCTGGGGCACCCCGAGGACGTTGCCGAGGCGGTGCGCTACCTGCTGGGCGCGTCGTGGATTTCCGGTTCCGAGCTGGTGCTGGATGGCGGGCTACTGCTGCGGGAGTGAGGCGCGGTATGAGGTGGCCTCGGCTCACGAGAACGATGAGATGCTCCTCGACAGACGGCTTCAGCTCTTCGTGGTGTTGGTGGGGGTGTTCGTCACCTCGCTGGTGGTGGGTGACATCATCAGCGTGAAGCTGTTCGAGGCGAAGGTGGGGCCGGTGGTGGCGGTGATGTCCATCGGCATCCTGCCCTTCCCGGTGACGTTCCTCCTCACGGATATCCTCAACGAGTTCTACGGGAAGAAGGCGGCCCGCTTCGTGACGTGGGTGGGCTTCTTCATGGCCGTCTTCGCGGTCGTGGTGATTGCCATGGCCGTGCAGGTGCCGTGGGCGCCGCTGACGCGTGCGCCGGACTTCACGGGTACGGTGGAAGGCTCGTTCAACAACGTCTTCGCTGGCTCACAGCGCTTCCTCGTCGCGTCGATGATGGCGTACCTGGTGGGCCAGTTCTGCGACATCGCCATCTTCAACGGGCTCAAGCGACTGACGCGCAACCGGTTCTTGTGGGTGCGGGCGACGGGCTCCACGCTGGTGTCGCAGCTCCTCGACACGGTGGTGGTGCAGTACGTGGCGTGGACGGGCGTGCTGCCCAACGCCACCATCCTCGGCATCATCTACACGTCCTACGTGGTGAAGTTGCTGGTCGCGGTGGGCCTGACGCCCTTCATCTACCTGGGCCACGCCTTCGTCGAGCGCAAGCTGGGCATCGCCCCCGTGGTGCTGGGGGAGAACGGTGAACCCCTTGCCCCGCCCGTCACCCAGGAGGAGCAGCCCCGCGCCGCCTGAGCGTGCGGCTCAGCGGCTCAGCTTCCCTGCCGCACCAGCGGCGTGAGGATGTCCGTCCAGTGGGAGAAGATGGAGAAGTGTCCGCCGCCGGGGAAGAAGCGGGGCACCGCGCGCGGAATCCGGTTCGCGAGGTACCGCCCCATCTGCGGCGGGACGATGCTGTCTCCCTCCCAGTACCAGAGGTCCACCTCCGCCCGAATCTCTTCCAGGGGGACGTTCCACGGCTGCGCGAGGATGTGCGCCTCGCGCCGCATGCCTGACACGCCCTTGCGCGTGGCCTCATGCCGCCAGCCCTGGACCTGCGCGGCGATGCGCGGGTCCGCGAGCACCGCGCGGTCATCCGCCGACGCCTGGGAGCGCAGGCCCGCCAGCGCCCGCGCGGGGTTGGCGCGCACCTGCCGGTCATGCATGGCCATCAGTGGATGCAGCAGCCACTCCGGCCACGCGGCCATGCTGTACGCGTTGCGGTAGTCCCGGTTCACGCCCTCCATGGCGCCCGGCCGGGCCAGGGGCGCCGCGCCGGAGACGAGCGCCGCGCGGGTGATGCGCTCGCCCAGCTTCCACGCGGACGCGGCGACGTAGGGGCCACCGGCGGACACACCGAAGAGCGCGAAGCGGCCAATCCTCAGTGCGTTGGCCAGTTGCTCCAAATCATTCGGGAAGTCGAGCAGCGTGCGCCCGGGCTGGTAGTCCGACAGGCCATAGCCCGGCCGGTCCGGAGTGATGAGGCGCACGCCCAACGCGTGAGTGAGCCGGTCATCCGGGTGGCGCATGTGGCGCGAGCCCGGGTTGCCGTGGATGAAGAACACGGGCAGGCCGCTCAAGTCTCCAGACTCGACATAAGCGAGCCGCCGGCCATCCCGCAGGTGGACGGTGCCTTCGCGGACCTGCACGCCCATGGCTTCGGTGTCGGACGAGGCGTTCATGGTTCCATCGGCTTCGAGCGCGCGCCAATCCACGCGGAAATAGAGGGCCACACCTTCGTCGCGCCCTTGCTGGAGGCGGAGAGGCCGATGTGGCCCACGGGGTAGCGCCGCGTCTCACAGTCCTTCGAGCTGACCAGGGAGGGCAGCGGCTCGCTCATCGCCGGCAGCGCGATGGTGTCGTGCTCGGCGATGACATTGAGGATGGCGCACTGGATGCGGCGCAGGTCCACGCGCTCGCCGCCCACTTCCATGAGGCCCTGGGGGAAGAGGTTCTGCTGGTAGCAATCCTTGATGTACTGCCGGTACACCTCACCCGGGAAGGGCACGGGGTCCGCGCCCCAGCGCTCCATGGCCAGGAACGTGGTGACGAACTCCGGGTCGTCGATGCGGCGGCACACCTCCAGCCACCGGGTGAGGCGCTGCACCGGCGCGGCCATGAGGAAGCCGCTCTCCAGCACTGGCGTGGGGACGTTGCCGTAGGCGTCCACCAGCGAGTCCACGTCGAAGTGGTTGGCGGACGTCCACAGCGTGTAGAGGCCGCCCTTGCTGAAGTCCACCGGCGTGGCCTGGGCCACGAGGTTGCGGACGCCCTCGGGGTACAGGGACGTGTACGCCAGGGCCATGGTGCCGCCCATGCAGTAGCCGTAGAGCGTCAAATCCCGGCTCTTGCTCACGCGCAGCGTCCACCGCACCGCCGTCTGGATGAGCCCGCCGAGCAGGTCATCCCACGTGAGCCGCTCCTCGTCCTGTCCCGGCACGCCCCAGTCGATGGCGTAGACGTCATAGCCCTCGCGGGTGAGGTGCTCGATGAGGCTGCGCCCTGGAAGGAAGTCGAGGATGTACCAGCGATTGATGAGCGAATAGACGAAGAGGATGGGCGTGCGGTGGCGTCGGCGCGGGGCCGCGTAGCGCAGCAGCCGCATGCTGCCGCGCGTGTACACGACGGTGTGCGGCGTGGCGCTGATGGGCGGCTCGCGCACGCCCGAGGCCCTTTCGATGAAGGGCTTGAGGTACGGGTACGGATTGAAGGGCCGCGACTTGAGCGCGTGTGCGACGGCGCGGGTCAGCTCGACCTGCCCGGTGACGAAGGAGCGAAGACGCTGGGGCGTGGACGCAGTCATTTCAGCGGCGGCGCTTGGAGGGCGCGCGCTCCTTGGGCGGGGGCTCCGGGGACTCAGGCTCGGGCTCCGCGCCTTCCTGACGGTGGAGCAGGTCCACCACCAATTCCAACTGGGTGCCGAGCGCCTCCACCTGGTCATTCATCCGGCGGAGCTGGTCGCGCAGGTTCTCCACCTCGGAGGTGGTGGGCAGGCGCAGGGTGCGCAGCGCGCCTTCCACCAGGCCATTGCGGCGGATGCGGGCGTTGAAGCCCTGGCGCATGAGGGAGCCGCTCACGCGTAGGTACGCGGGGCTCTCGGTGACCTTGGCGGCCGCGCGGGTGAGGCCCTCCTCGGCGCGGGTGAAGACCTTGCCAGTGCGCGTGTCCGGGTGGGTGAGATGGCCCAGCAGCTTCAGTCCGCGGGCGAGGAGCCCCAGGGACGGCGGCGGTCGTTCCGGATGACTCATGGCCGGCAGGTTATCTCAAGGCGCGGCGCAGGGGACGCGGCAGCCTGGTTCTATCGTTCCCAAAGTGAACCAAGATTCAACTTGCGTGCCTCGAAGGGCTCGGCATGGACATGGGCGCTACCGGTGTACGCGCCCAGGCGCTGCCAGTGGTTGCCTTCCCGACGATAGACCTCGAGCAACTGAATGCGCGGGTCCACGAACCACAGATGGTTCACACCCTCGCGGGCGTAGAGCGTCATCTTCCTCGAACGGTCCAGGGCTTCGGTGGAGGGGGACAGGACTTCGCAGAGCCAGTCGGGGACGAGTTCCACGCCCGTCACGTCTGGAATCTCCGGCATGCGTTCGCGCCGCCACCCGGCGAGGTCTGGCACGAGCACGTTGCCGCCCAGGTGGAGCTCAGGCTCCGGGAGGATGACCCAGCCGCCCGGGCCTTCCGCTCCGAGCTCCAGGTCGAACGGCGCCAGTTGCTGGCTGAGCCGGATGGCAGCCCTGCCGTGAAGCGTCCTCGGACGGGGGCTGACATGCAGCTCACCCTCGATGATTTCCCCGACGACGTGCGGGGGGAGGCGCTCCAACGCCTCGTACACCTGCTCCGGCGGTGGCTTGTCACCCATGCCCCCAGGATGCGGCCATGCCTGGGGCCTCGCAAGCCGGACTGCCTCTCCCGCATGGATGGCTTCGCTCATGTGTCGAGCATGCGCCATACCTCTGACATCCTCCGGGGTGTAGGCAATCCCAGAGGTCCTCCTGGCTCAGCCCTGTCGCTTCACCGGCAGGGGCCCGAAGGACTGTGACACCGGCATCAGCGACATGACGTTGATGTTCACGTGCGCGGGCCGCGTGGCCACCCAGTGCACCGCGTCCGCGATGTCCTCGGGCGTCAGCGCCTGGGTGTTGGCGTAGACGGACGCCGCGCGCGCGTCGTCGCCCTTGAAGCGGACGTTGGAGAACTCCGTGCCGCCCACCAGCCCGGGCTCGATGTCCGTCACGCGCACGGCGGTGCCGTGCAGGTCCGCGCGGAGGTTGAGGCTGAACTGGTGCACGAAGGCCTTGGTGGCGCCGTACACGTTGCCGCCCGGGTAGGGCCACTCCGCCGCCACCGAGCCCATGTTGACGACGTGGCCCCGGTTGCGCGCCACCATGCCGGGCAGCACCGCGTGCGTGCAGTACAGGAGGCCCTTCACGTTGGTGTCCACCATCGTGTCCCAGTCCTCCACGCGCGCCGACTGCGCCAGGTCCAACCCCAGTGCCAGGCCCGCGTTGTTGACCAGCACGTCCACCTCGGCGAACTCCGCCGGCAGCGAGCGGATGGCCCGCTCCACGGCCTCACGGTCCGTGATGTCGAGCGTCAAGGGGAGCACCCGCTCGCCCAGCTCCGCGCGCAGGGCCTCCAGCCGCTCGGTGCGCCGCCCGGAGGCGATGACGCGCGCGCCGTCCTGGATGAAGCGGCGGGCAATGGCCAGGCCGAATCCCGCGGTGGCCCCGGTAATCAGAACGTTCATGGCAGTCCCCTCGAGGAGCCAGCCCCGCGAGGGCCCGGCTTGTCAGTCGTCTTCGCCTTGATAGATGCAGCCACTGGTGCACGTCTCGCGGACCACCACCCGGCTGAGCAGGGGCAGGCCCGGACGCAGGCGCTTCCAGATCCACCGCGACAGGTTCTCGCTGGTGGGGTTCTCCAGGCCTTCCACCTCATTGAGGTAGTAGTGGTCCAACTTCAGCCGCAGGGGCTCGAAGGCCTCCTTGATGTCGGAGAAGTCCATCACCCACCCGGACTGCGAGCCCACCGGGCCACGCACGTGGATTTCCACCCGGTAGCTGTGGCCGTGAAGCCGGCTGCACTTGTGCCCGGGCGGCACGTTGGGAAGCCGGTGCGCGGCTTCGAAGGTGAATTCCTTGAAGATGTCCAAGGCGTCTCCTGACAGCGGGTGGAAGGCGGCTCATATCCCGCGCGTTCCTCCTGGCGTCAAGGTACGCCCTGCCTCCCTGAAACACCGGCGTGTCTCGCCCCGCCGTGCGCCCACGCGCCCGGGGACGCCCGGCTCGGTCCTTCGCTCTGTGTGAAAAAGCCCCGGGAATATTCCCGCGCGCATTGCACACATCACACTTCAGCTCCCCGCGAAGGCCCACCTGTCGGTGATGCGGAGCATCCGTCCCAACCCCGCGAAACCACGTTTCCTGTCTCCTCCCTCTACGTCCCGGCAGGCAGGGGTTGCCGCGCTCGGGGGGAATGAACAGCGCGGGGCTCGGAATTGGCGGCCGTCCTCGCGAGCGCCTCCCGCGCCGCGACCCACACCAGGAGTCCGCCAGGATGCGCAACCGCTCGCCGTGGTCCACGGCCCTCTGCTCCGCTGCCCTGCTGTCCTTGTTGGCCTGCAATGGGAAGGGGGAGCTCACCCAGGAAGGTGGCTCGCCTCCGGGCTCCAGCGAGACGCCGTCGACGGGAAACCCGTCCGTTCCTGGCACGCCTCCCACCGACGATGACGACGACACGACGAATCCTGGAACGTCGGAGCCTCCGCCCGTCATCGTCGACATCCCGGATCCGACCCCTCAGCCCGAGCCCGAGCCCCAACCAGAACCGGAGCCTCCGCCTGAGCCCCAGTACTCGCGCATCCTCTGGGTGGCGCCCAACGGCAGTGACAGTGCTTCCGCCACGGAGGCGGCGCCGCTGCGAACGGTGACGCGCGCGCTGGCGTTGGTGCGGCCGGGCGAGGCCATCTACCTGAAGACGGGCACCTACGCCGAGCGCCTCAAGCTGGAGGAGAAGGGTGGCTCGGCGTCCAACCTGCTCACGCTGCGGGCCGCGCCGGGCGCGAAGCCGGTGCTGAAGCCGTCCGGCAGCGGCTCCGCCATGGTGGACGTGCGCGGTGCGTACTGGAGCATCGAGGGGCTCACCATCGACGCGGCGGGCACTGCCTCCTTCGCGGTGCTGTTCCGCGGCGTGGGGTCCCACCACGGCGTGCTGCGCGGCTCCACGCTGAAGAACGGCACCGCGGGCGCGGGCGTCAACGTGTGTGAGAAGGCCAGTGATGTCCTCATCGAGGGCAACACCATCTCCCACTTCAACCGCAACGGAGATGACAGCCACGGCGTCATCGTCCAGACGACAGCGCGAAACGTGGTGGTGCGTGGCAACGACATCCACCACAACTCCGGGGACGCGGTGCAGTGTATCGGTCCGGAGGGCGGCGCCACCATCTCCGGCACGCCCTTCGACAACCTCCTGGTGGAGGACAACGAACTGCACGAGAACCGGGAGAATGGCGTCGACGTGAAGACGTGCACCCGCGTCACGCTGCGCGGCAACATCATCTGGGGCCACAAGACGTCATCCACTTCGCGCGGCGAGGGCGTGGTGGTGCACCTGTCCGCGAAGGACGTCACCCTGGAGGACAACGTCTTCTACAACAACGGCCGCGCCATCAGCATCGGCGGGGTGCGCCAGGGCTCGCCGCCCACCAACATCGTCATCCGCCGCAACCTGGTGCGGGACGGCCTGGGCGGCGGTGAGGAGGGCAGCGGCATCCGCGTGGACACGACGTCGAACGTGAAGGTTCATCACAACACCGTCTGGAACATGCCCGGGCCGTGCCTCACCTTCGGCCATGGCGACACCGGGGCCAGCGCCAGCCTGGATGTGCGCAACAACGTCTTCTCCGGCTGTGGGGTGGCGGTGCGCGGCGGCCCCGGGCGCTCGGGGGCGGTGGTGGACGCCAACCTCTACTTCCGCAATTCGGGCTCGGCCCTCTTCCGGCTGAACGGCGTGGACATGGGCTTCTCGCAGTGGCGCTCGCAGAGCGGGCTGGACGGCCGCTCCCAGGAGAAGGCCCCTGGCTTCGTCAACATCGACACCGGGGACTTCCGCCTGGGGGCGGGTTCCCCCGCCCTCAACGCGGGGCTGTCGCTGGGGTTGACCTGGTGTGGGCCAGGCCCGGACCAGGGCGCTTTCGAGTCGGACTGCCCCTGAGCCCTCAGGGCGTGTAGAGTGGGGGCCCCTTCTGCCCTGGACCCCACTCTCCACGTGCCGTCCTCGCTGGAATTCGTATCAGGCATCTCCCTGGTGCCCTCGGACTCACCCGCGCGGGAGCTGCTGGCCGCGGCCGCCGCGCGTGCGGGTCTACGGGTGGTGGGCGGTCTCGAAGAGGCCTCCCTGGCGCTGGTGGACCTCACCGCGCCGGGAGGGCTCGCCGCGGGGCAGGCCCTGGTGGACGCCGCCCTCGCCGCCCACCTCACGTTGGTGGTGCTGGTGGCACCGGGCGAAAGCCCCTTCGCCGAGGCGCAGTCCCTCAAGCCGGCGGACGTCCTCACCGTGCCGGTGGCCATGCACGAGCTGGCCTGGCGGCTCCAGTGCGCCGCCGAGCGCCATGTAGAGCGCGAGGAACAGGCGCGCAGCCAGGAGGACCTGGCGCTCCTGCTGGAGCTGACGGCGGACTACGCGGAGACGTCCGACGTGGAGGCGCTGCTGCACGGCGTCACCCGGCGGCTGGCGGAGAAGCTGGACATCGCGCGCGCCACGCTGGTGATGCTGGGGCGCAGCGCGGATGAGGGCATCATCGTCGCCGCCAGCGACGACCCCACGCTCAAGGACCTGCGCATCGACCTGTCGCGCTACCCCGAGATTCGCGAGGTGATGCGAACGGGCAAGCCGGTGGTGATGCAGGAGGCATCCACCCACCCGTTGTTGGGGGATGTGGAGCGGCGCGCGGTGGCCGCCCGGGGCATCCACGCCATCGCCGCGCTGCCGCTGCCCATCCGCGGACAGGTGCGCGGCGTGCTGCTGCTGCGCGCGGCGGGACGGCGGCGCACCTTCACGCCGCGGGAAATCGACTTCCTCACCACCGTGGCGCACGCCACCGCGGTGGCCCTGCGCAACGCGTCCGTGCTCCAGTCCGTGCGCGGGCAGACGGAGGCGGAGAAGACGGCCCGCCTGGCCGCGGAGGAGCAGGCGGCCTCGTTCAAGCCGTACCAGCTCTTCTTCGCGCACGTCAGTGAAGGCGTGGCCATCCTCGACGACAAGGCCTGCGTGCTGTCGCTGAATCCGTCCGGCGCGGCCATGCTGGACGTGGATGCGCCGGACGCGCGGGGCCGCCACCTGCACCAGGTGACTCAGCCGGTGGATGAGAACGTGCTGATGGAGCTGGTGACCACCGCCGCGCGCGGCGAGGCCCGCTCCGGCGCGGACGTGCAGGTGTGCACCCGCACGGGTCGTCGCCTGACGCTGTCCATGTCCGCGGCGCCGCTGCGCGACGAGGAGGCGGCCACCATCCTCTCCTTCCGCGACGTCACGGACGCGCGAAGGCTGGAGGACGAGCTGCTCCAGACGAAGGACTTCCTGGAGCGGCTCATCGACTCGTCGGTGGACGCCATCATCGCGGCGGACTTGAAGGGGCGCATCATCCTCTTCAACAAGGGCGCGGAGGCGCTGTGCGGCTACACCGCGCAGGAGGCCCTGGGCGGCGGCCTCTCCGTGCACCAGCTCTATCCGCCGGGCGTGGCGAAGCGGGTGATGGCCATGATTCGGGCGCCCGAGCACGGCGGCAAGGGCCGGCTGTCCCTCATCCGGGAGGAGCTGGTGCATCGCTCCGGTGAGCGGGTGCCGGTGAACATGACGGCCTCCATCGTCTACGAAGGGGGCCGTGAGGTGTTCAGCGTGGGCATCTTCACGGACATGCGCGCGCGCATGCAGTTGGAGCGCAAGCTGTCCGACGTGGAGACGCGGCTGGAGGAGAGCGAGAAGAGCGCGGTCATCGTCGCGCTCGCTGGCACCGCCGCGCACGAGCTGAACCAGCCGCTCACCTCGGTGATGGGCTACGCCGAGCTGCTGAAGCGGAAGCTGAAGGAAGACGACTTCGCCTGGAAGCCGGTGGACATCATCTACCGCGAGGCGGAGCGCATGGCGGAAATCGTCCGGAAGATTGGCAAGATTACCCGCTACGAAACGAAGTCCTACATGGGGGCGCAACAGATTCTCGACCTGGACAAGGCCACCTCCCATGAAGACTGAGACCCGCGCCGTGCGCATCGCCGGCGGCCCTGCCCCCGAGTCCTTCCAGGCCCTGTTCGAGGCGCTCGACGCCCCCGCGGCCATGTGTGACCCGGCCCTGCGCCTGGTCGCCGTCAACGACGCCTTCCGCCGCTTCTGCGCCGACCAGCACGTGTCCGTGGAGGAAGTGGCGCGCACCCTGTCCGGCGCCAGCGTGCCGGCGGATGGCGCCAGCTGCGACGTGGAGCTCTTGCCCGACCTGCCCGGCGTGGTGCTGACGCTGTCCCGCCGGGGCGACGTGGTGGCCGTCCGCGCGCGCAACGAACCGGAGCTGTCTCGCAACCGGCTGGTGGTGGCGGAGCGGGCCCTTCTGGAGCAGGCGCGCACCGAAGGCGTGCTGTTGGACCTGGGCCGCAGCGTGGCCGAGGCCGGCGGCGAGGAGGAGCTGGTCGCCGCGGTGGCCCGTGGCGTGAAGGAGCTGTTCCCCGGGCGTTCGTTCTGCATCCGCATCACCGACTCGCGGACGGGCGGCCTCACGTCGCTCTACGCGGAGGGGCGGCTGAAGGAAGGCGCGCACGAGCCGCTGGTGCTGATGGAGCGCGCGGTGGAGAAGACGAGCCTGGACCGCGCGTCCCTGCCCGTGGACCGCGTGGCGGTGCTGGGCGAAGTCCCGCTGCTGTTCCAGGACAGCACCCATGGCGTGAGCGCGCCGCTGGTGGCCAGCGGGCAACTCTTCGGCGCCATCAACATGGAGTACCCGGCGGACTTCGTCTCCGACGTGCCGCATGACGAGCGCGTGCTGCTCCAGCTCGCCAACCAGGTGGCGGTGGCGGTGAAGAACGCGAAGCTCATCGATGAGCTGACGTTCGTCCGCAAGTACCTGGAGGACCTGCTGGAGAAGGCCAACGCCCTCATCCTGGTGGCGAACCGGGACAAGCAGGTCGTCGTCTTCAACCAGGCGCTCAGCGCGCTCACCGGCTTCGGCAAGGAAGAGGTGCTGGGCCGGGACTTCTTCTGGCTCATCCCGGAGAGCGAGCACCTGCGGCTCAACCAGCTCATCGCCGCGGCGATTCGCGGCGAGCCGGTGAACAGCTTCGAGACGCGGCTGCTGACGAGCAGCGGCGCGGAGGTGCGCGTCTCCTTCGCGACCTCCTCCAAGCTCTCCCAGCACGGGGAGGTGGAGGGCGTCATCGCCATCGGTCAGGACATCACGGTGGTGAAGGAGCTGGAGAAGCGCATCATCCACGCGGAGAAGCTGGCCTCCATCGGTCAGCTCGCCGCCAGCGTGGTGCACGAAATCAACAACCCGATGACGGCGGTGGCCACGTACGCGGACGCGCTGCTCCAGCGCTCGCGGATGACGCCGGGGGCCAACCCGGCGGACCAGGAGAAGCTGCGCAAAATCCTGGAGAGCAGCCACCGCATCCTCCGCTTCACGCGAGACCTGGTCAGCTACGCGCGCCCGGCGCAGGACCGGCCGGAGCGGGTGCAACTCAACGCCATCGTGGACATGGCGGTGGGCTTCTGCGAGCACGTGGTGGCCCAGGCGCGCGTCAGCATCCAGCGCGAGTACATCGAACTGCCGCCCCTGTCCGCCGTGCGCGCCAACCTGGTGCAGGTGTTCGTCAACCTCATCACCAACGCGTGCCACGCGATGCCGCCGGGAGGCTCCGTCATCCTGGCCACGGGCCGTGACGGGCAGGACGCGGTGGTGAAGGTGCGCGACACGGGCACGGGCATCGAGCCCAAGCACCTGCAGCGCATCTTCGAGCCCTTCTTCACCACCAAGCCGGAAGGGCGGGGCACCGGCTTGGGGCTCTCCATCTGCCAGGGCATCGTGGAGAACCACGGTGGCCGGCTGACGGTGGAGAGCACCCTGGGCGAGGGCACCACCTTCATCGTGCGCCTGCCGCTCCAGCAGGGCTGAGCCCGCGCTCAGTCCCGCATGTAATGGCAGGTGTAGCCGCCCGGGTTCTTCACCAGGTAGTCCTGGTGGTAGTCCTCGGCGGGGGTGAAGGCGCCCGCGGGCACAATCTGCGTGACGACGGGCCGGGGCCACTTCTTGGAGGCATCCACCCGCGCCTTCACTTGCTCGGCGACGCGCTTCTGGGCGTCGGACAGGTAGAAGATGGCGGAGCGATACTGCGTGCCCACGTCATTGCCCTGACGGTTGAGCGTCGTCGGGTCGTGCATGCGGAAGAACCACTGCTCCAGCAGCGTCTCGTACGTCAGCCGGGTGGGGTCGAACACGACGCGCACGGCTTCGGCGTGCCCCGTCTTGCCCGAGCTCACGTCGTGATACGTGGGATTGCGGAAGGCGCTGGAGCCGCCCGTGTAGCCCACCTCCGTGTGGACGACGCCGGGAATCTTGCGCAGCAAATCCTCCATGCCCCAGAAGCACCCGCCCGCCAGCAGCGCCGTCTCCGTGAAGGGCGAGGCGTCCTGGCGCTTCGTGGTGGCCGGAGCGGGGCGGCCGAAGAGTGGCAGCCAGGCCCCATAACCCTCCTTCGCCAGGTCCTTCACCGCGACGAAGCGCAGGGCCGCGGAGTTGATGCAGTAGCGCGTCTTCGCGGGCGCGGGGCCGTCCCCGAAGAGGTGGCCCAGGTGTGAGCCCGCGGCCTTCGAGCGCACCTCCACGCGCTCCATGCCCTGCGTGCTGTCCCGCTTCTCGACGACGCGAGCGCTGTCCACCGGGCGAGTGAAGCTGGGCCAGCCGGTGCCGGAGTCGAACTTGTCGCGCGAGGAGAAGAGGGGCTCGCCGCTCACCACGTCGACGTAGAGGCCCTCTTCGTGGTGGTTCCACAGGGGATTGCGGAAGGCGGGCTCCGTGGCTCCCTTCTGCGTCACCTCGTAGGCCAGCGGGGACAAGGTGCGCCGCAAGTCGGCGTCCGAGGGCTTCTCGTAGCGGCGGGTGTCCTGGATGGTGGGGCTTGGCGCGGTGGGCGCGGCCCCGCGGGCCTCGGTGCATGCGGACAGCACGGCGAGCGCGGCAAGGGCCAGGGGCATGAGCCGCCGGGCCAGGGACGAGGAAGTGGAGGCGGTGGACATGGACGCGGTCTCCGGAAGCTCCCGCGAGTGCGGGTGCTTCTGTGTGTACGCGCGAGGCCCTCAGGTGGTTTCCGAGGCGGTGACACCGGGCCTCGGCCCGCCGGCATGCAGGCGGGCGCCCCGCGCAGATGCCCCGTGCCATACGAGCCGCCACGAGCCGAGTCCTCCCGGCTCCGGCGCATCGTCACGACTCGCCGCTGGCCTTGTCCTCGTCGTCCAGCTCGCGGGTGAACTCCTCGTTCGTGAGCAGTCCCTTGCGCGCCATGATGCGCATCAGCGCCCAGAACTTCCGCTCCAGCTCCTCGACGCGATCCGGGTCTTCTCGTGCTTGTCCGAAGAGGTAGTCCAGATCGTCCAGCACGCCGCCCGCGTTCGCCACGGCGGCCTTGGGCTTCGCGGCGCCGCCCTGTCCGCGCTTCTGCTTGCTCTGCTCCTCGCGGGCGCGAATCAGCTCCGCCAGGGACGTGCGCTGCGTCGCCTCGCCGGGCGGCAGCTCCTCGCCGATGATGACCTCCTCGTCGTCATCCTCTTCGGACGGCGGCGCCGTGGGGCGTGTCACCGGCGGCGCGGCCTGCACCGGCTTCGCGGTGGGCCTCGCGGGCGCGGGGCGGCTGGCGGAGGGCGAGGCCACCGGCACCTTGTGGTAGTAGCGGAGGATGGCGCCGCGCACGGTGGACAGCGGCGCCACGCGCGGGCTGACCTTGAGGCCGGTGGTGAACTCAATCTCCTCCACCGCCGTCACGTTGAGCGGATCACTCATCGCCACCACGAGCTGTTTGCGCCCGCCCGTGCTCTCCAGTGCGACGGGGAACAAGTCGTGCTGTTCGCAGAAGCGCGCGCGCAGCATGTGCACCGCCGCCCACTCCGGCGTGGTGGCCGCGAGGTCCACGCGCGGCAGCCCCAGGGCCTGGCTCAGCGCGTCCGCGAGCGTGGCCTCCGTGATGGCACCTTGCGCGATGAGGGTGGCCCCCAGCCGCTGTCCTGATTTCCGGTGAGCCGCGAGCCCCGCCTCGAGCTGGGCGACGCTGATCGCCCGCTGCTCCAACAGGAGCTCGCCAATGCGCTTCCTCGCCATGAATCCGGCCTTAACACGCGCGACGAAACCCAGGAAGCAAGCGCGGTGTCACATCTGGAGGCACTTGGGAATACCCCCGAAAATGCCCGCGCTGCTGCCTGGAGGACGGCCTGGCAAGAGGGGGCTCAGCGCAAAATTCCTGTGAGATTTCAGCACTTAACGGCGCTGCCCCTACCTTGACACCCCACACGCCCATTCCTAAAGTCGGCACACCGTTTTCAACATCCATTCCTGCCGCCCAACCGGGTGGACCGTCCGCTCGGGGGGACGTCAGGTCTGGAAGGTCCGCTAGAGCGGGCCAAGCTGCCTGTGGAGGCAACACTCGATGGACCTGGCGTCTGTGACGAACCTGACCGTGCTGGCGAATGTCGGCGGCCCTCAGCGGGGCTTCTTCGAAGAAATCGCCATGCGCTGGGAGGCCGGCCAGTGGGGTATGTACCCCATCGCCGCCTGCCTCATCGTGGCACTCGCCATCATGGTCGAGCGAAGCATCATTCTTTTCGGCAAGGCCTCCATCAACAAGGAGGCCTTCCTGCGTGGCCTGAAGAAGCACATCTACGCGGGTGACCTGGACAAGGCCATCAACTACGTGGCCGGCCAGAAGTCCACGCCGCTGACGAACGTCATCAAGGCCGGTCTGATGAACGTTCCGAAGGGCAACGACGAGGTCCAGGCCGCGCTCGACGAGGCCAGCCTCCGCGAGACGCCGAAGATCGAGGCCCGCACCGGTTACCTCGCCATGCTCGGCAACGCGGCGATGCTCGCCGGTCTGCTCGGAACGGTGTCCGGTCTCATCGCCTGCTTCGAGGCCGTGGCCAACGTGAACCCGGCCGACAAGGCGGCGATTCTCGCCATCGGTATTTCTGAAGCCATGAACTGCACCGGCTTCGGTCTGCTCACGGCCATCCCGGCGCTGATCTCCTTCTCCGTGCTGACGGGCCGCACGCAGAGCCTCATCAACGACATCAACGAGACCAGCGTCTCCGTCCTCAACCTCATCGTGGCCAACAAGGACAAGTTCAAGAACCTGAACGTCCCCACGGCGGCTCGCGACGAGGAGTAGGCAGTCCTTCGGGAACCCGGAGTCCGGGCGCGCTGTCCTGTCCCCACGGATGTGGGGACGCGCGGCGCGCTCCCATCAGTCTCACCGACGCTCACTGAGCGCGGCCGAAGGAGAAGAACGCCATGGCCGGCGGAATGGACACAGGTGGAGGCAAAGGCGGCAAGAAGTCGCTCGACACCTCTATCAACCTCACGGCATTCATCGACCTGATGGCGGTGACCATCAGCTTCCTCATCCTGACGGCGGTCTGGACCCAGATTGGCCGGCTCCAGGTTTCGCAGGCGGGTGGCCCCTCCACGGAGGAGGAGCAGCAGCAGGAAGAGCAGACCAAGACGGTCCAGCTCAATCTGCTCATCACGCCCACGGAGCTGCGGCTGACCGCGGACCAGAGCGCCTTCGATCCGATTCCCCTCACCAAGGATGCGAAGGGCAAGACGGACCTGTCCAAGCTGGTGGCGCGCTTCAAGGAACTGAAGGCGCAGTTGCCGGACCAGTCCGCCATCACCCTGCAACCTGAAGACAAGGTCCGCTACGAGGACCTGGTCCGCATCATTGACGAGTGCATCGGCGCTGGGCTGCCCCAGGTGTCGGTGTCCGCGGCGATGGGCTAGCCGACCAAGGAGCTCACGACACGTCATGGCCATTCAGGTTCCAGGCAAGCGATACGGCAAGCGGCTCCAGCACTCCAAGGTGTTCGGGCACGGCGGGACCGCGAAGAAGAGCGGTTACTCCGACCTTCTCATCACCCCGCTGGTCGACATGTTCATCATCATCGTGCTCTTCCTCATCGCGAACTTCTCCGCGACGGGTGAGGTGCTGATGATGACCAAGGACATCGAGCTTCCCGAGGCGGTCAACGTCAAGGAAGTGGAGATGCACCCGGTGGTGATGGTCTCCGGTGACCAGATCAGCGTCTCCGGCACCATCATTGGCCGCGTGGAGGACTTCACCAAGGACGAGTACCTCAACATCCCGTCGCTGGAGGAGAAGCTCCGCGACATGAAGAAGCAGTACGAGGACCTCCACTCCATGGCGCAGGACACGGCCAACACCTTCAAGGGCGACATCAACATCCAGGCCCACAAGGACGTGGAGTACTCCATCATCAAGCGGGTGATGTTCAGCTGCGCCACGGCGGGCTACAACAACATCAACTTCGCGGTGATTACGGCGGGCGATGCCGAGGCGGTGAAGGCCGCCAGCACCAAGGCCACTCCGTAGCTTCCAGGTGATTGGGCCTTGGGGCCCCGCGACGCCCTGGTCCTCGTGGCCAGGGCGTTTTCGTTTTTGAAGAAGGACGCGTCTTCATGCTGCTTCGTGCCGTCATCTTCGACCTCGATGGAACCCTGGTGGACTCGCTGGGGGACATCGCCGATGCGACGAACCACGCGCTGGCCCACCACGGTCTGCCCACCCATCCGGAGTCCGCGTACCTGCGCTTCGTGGGCAGCGGTGTCCGGGAGTTGATTCGCCGAGCGGTGCCTTCCGGGCAGGACGCGCTCATCGAGCCGGTGCTGGCCACCTACAAGGCCTACTACGACGGCCACCTCTTCGACCGCACCGCGCACTACCCGGGCATCCCGGAGATGCTGACCGCGCTGGCCGCGCAGGGCACGAAGCTGGCGGTGCTCAGCAACAAGTCAGACGACTTCGTGAAGCGCCTGGTCGCGCGCCTGCTGCCGCAAGCCTCCTTCGCCGCCGTGTACGGTGAGCGGCCGGAGCTGCCGCGCAAGCCGGACCCGACGGCGGCGCTGGCGTTGGCCTCGGAGCTGGACGTGTCGCCCGCGGCCTGCGCCTTCGTGGGGGACACGTCCATCGACATGGACACGGCGCGCGCGGCGGGGATGTACGGCGTGGGCGTGGCCTGGGGCTTCCGCGAGGTGGACGAGCTGAAGGCCCACGGCGCGCGCGCGGTGGCCGCCACCGCGGCGGAGTTGCTGGCGGCGCTGCGGGATGCCAGGCCTTGAACAGGAGGAAGGCCCGCGCGGGCGCACCCCAGTCCCGCTTCGCTGTTGAGTAGAGGGCGGCGACCCTGAGCGGTGTGTTGCTCCGGCGACCCATGTCCCCGGGCGGCCGCCATTCGAAAAACGGCTGCGTACAGTGCGGAGCCCATGCGAGCTCCGATGTGCCGCCGCCCTTCCGCCGTGAGACGCGCCGTGGTCCTGGCCACGGCGTGGGTACTCGGTTGTGGGCGCTCGCCTTCCTTCGGGGAGCGCGAGCCCTTCATTCCCCGGGACACCGCGGAGGTCCTGGCGCGCGTGCCGGCCGTCGGTGTGGATGCGCGCGCCCGTGAGCGTGCCGCGCTTCGCAAGGCCCTGGCCGGGCACGCCGGACAGTTGGACATGGCGCTGCGCCTGGCGCGGTTGGAAATCGAGGCGAGCCGCGTGTTGGGAGAGCCTCGCTACCTGGGGCGCGCACAGGCGGCGCTGCGTCCGTGGTGGGACCTGGCCACGCCGCCGCCGGGCGTGCGGCTGGTACGCGCTACCTTCCACCACGCGCGGCGCGACTTTCCGGCGGCCTTGGAGGACCTGGACGCGGTGGTGAAGGAGGACCCCGGCAATGTCGACGCGTGGTTGCTGCGCGCGGAGGTGCTGGGGGTTCGGGGCGAGCATGCCGAGGCGGCCCGAAGCTGCGCCAGGCTCACCGCGTTGACCTCTTCGTTGACGGTCGCGGTGTGCGAGGCCCGGGTACGAAGCCTCGCGGGGCATTCGCGCAAGGCGCACGCGCTCCTGTCGGAGGCGCTGCGGCGCAGCGAGCGCAGTCAGGAGTCACGCACGCGCGCACTGGCCACGTTGGCGGAGGCCGCCGCGCTGGCGGGAGATGTCGGTCTGGCGGAGCGTTACTTCCTCCGGGCGCTCTCGCTGGATTCGAAGGACTACGCCGCACGCGCGGCCTACGCGGACCTGCTGCTGGACGCGGGCCGCGCGCGGGAGGCAGCCGTCGTGGTGATGGACCACACGCAGGACGACCGGCTGCTCCTGCGCCACGCCTTGGCGGAGAACGCGCTCGGGTCGTCTCGCGCGTCTGAAGTCACCCAAGCCTTGTCCCGCCGGTTCGAGGAGAGCCGCCTGCGGGGGGACAGTCTCCTCGCGCGCGAGGAGGCCCGCTTCGCGCTCCAGGTGGAGAAGGCGCCGGAGAAGGCGCTCCGGCTGGCGCAGGCCGTGTGGGCATCACAGCGTGAGCCATGGGACGTGCGGCTGTTGATCGAAGCCGCGCTGGCCGCGGGCAGACCGGAGGCGGCCCGGCCCGCGCTGGACTTCCTTCAAGCTTCGGGCTGCGAGGACCCGGGGCTCGTCTTCCTGGCCGAGCGCGTGCGGAGTCTGCTGCCATGAGCCGCGTTGCCCTGCTGTCGCTCCTGCTGGCCTCCCTGTCCGCCCTGGCGCAAAAGCCGAGCGACAGCTACCTGCAAATCATCGAGGCGGACGGCCAAGGCATCTCCGGCCGGTGGGACGTGTCGCTCCAGGACCTGGATGACGTCCTCGGGTTGGACGCGGGCGGAGACGGCGCCATCACCTGGGGCGAGGTGCTGGCGCGGGAGGCCGACATCCGGAACTATGTGCTCGGCCGGCTGGTGCTCGGGGCGGAAGGTGCGCCCTGTGCGCTCGTTTCCCAGCGCGGGCTGCACATCAGGCAGCACTCGGATGGGGCCTATGCGGTGCTGGACTTCGACGCGCGCTGTACCGGCTCCGCCACGCGGCTGGACGTGGACTACACGCTGCTGTTCGACCGCGACCCGCTTCACCGGGGCATCGTGCGCGTGGGCGCGCGCGAGCCGCTCATCTTCTCCGCGTCCCAGCACTTCGCACGGGTGCGCCTGCGGGACGAGTCTCCCTGGCGCACCGCGGAGCGCATGACGGTGGAGGGGGCGCTGCACGTCGTGACTCGGGCCGACCACCTGCTCTTCCTCTTCGCGCTGCTGCTGCCCTCGGTCCTTCGCCGTGACGCGGACGGGCGGTGGGTGGCCGTCTCGGATTTCGGCACGGCGCTGTGGGACGTGGTGAAGGTGGTGTCCGCCTTCACCGTGGCGCACGCGCTGACGTTGGTCGCCGCCACGCTGGGCTGGGCATCCCTGCCGCCGCGCTTCGTGTCGGTCGCCATCGCGCTGGGCATCCTGGTGGCGGCGCTCGATAACGTCCGCCCGTTGGGGTGGGGGACTCGCTGGACGGTGGCCTTCGTGCTGGGACTGCTGCACGGCTTCGGCTTCGCATCGGTGCTGGCGGGAATGGGGCTGTCCGCGGGAAGCCTCGCGCTGGCGCTGCTGGGCTTCAACCTGGGCGTGGAGCTGGGACAGGTGGCCTTCGTGGCCGCGTTGCTGCCCCTGGCTTTCGTCTTGCGCGAGGCGCCGCTCTACCGCCGCGCGGTCGTCGTGGGTGGCTCGGTGGCCATCGCGCTGCTGGCGTGCGTCTGGTTGGCGGAGCGCGCCCTGGGCCTGGGCGTGTCGGTTACCTGACACGCGGGCGTGCCGTGTGCTCCGCCCGCGTGTCAGCGGTAGGGCCGCATGGCCGCGTCAGACGACTGTGACTCTGTACTTGTCCTTGTCCTCCGCCCGGTTGTGGGCGGTGACAGCGGCGACGATGTGGCACACCCAGCCCAGGCACCCACCCGTGCCAATCCAGAAGCCTGGGGTGATGATGAGCCAGAACAGGCCCCGGAGCAGGTCCCCGTTGTAGATCTGCCCCACGCCAGGGATGAGAAAAGACAGCAGGGCTGCGATTGCGGGACGCGACATGGTTCGGGTGGCCTCCTTGTCTTCCCCTACGGGCGAGTTCCGAAGCCATTGCACTGCGCCTATCGGCTCCTGGACGGTTGCCTTCCAGTCAACCGGGGGGCAGGTGCAATGCCGGCGGTGCCCCGGCTAGCATGGCCTTCATGGATACCCGCCGGGTCGGCGGGCGGGTGTCGGGGGGAAGGGTCATCTTCGGGCTGCTCCAAGCCAGTGTACGTGGAGTCCAAAGCCGGCATCTGCTGGAGATGCTGGGCCTGGTCGTCGTGTACCTCCTCGCGGGGGCCCTGGGGCTGCAGGTGGCCATCGTGGGCAACATCAGCCCGGCCTGGGCTCCGGCGGGGGTGGCCCTGGCGGCGCTGCTCGTGCTGGGGGTGTCACGCTGGCCCGGCGTCTTCGTGGGCGCGTCGGTCATTTCGGTCCTGGGGGATGCGCCTGTCGTGGCCTCGCTCGGCGTGGGCGTGGGCAGCACGCTGGCGGCCGTGCTCGGCGTGGGCCTTCTGCGGTGGGTGGGTTTCGACAAGAGGCTGGAGCGGATCCGCGATGTCGTCGCGCTGTGCGCGGGAGCGGGCGCGCTGTGCCTGGGCGTGAGCGCATGGGTGGGCGTGGCGAGCCTCGTGCTCGGCGGGCGGCTTCCCTCGACGTCCCTGGCCGCGGGCCTGCGGGTGTGGTGGGTGGGGGACTTGATGGGCGTGCTCGTGGTGGCGCCGCCGTTGATGCTGTTCAAGCGGTGGTCCTGGCCGCGGCGAGGCGGCGAGGCGGTGGTGCTCGCGGGGCTCACCACGGTGCTGGGCGGCGCCATCTTCTTCGTGCCGGACCTGCCGCACAGCGCGGCGCACGCGGCCGCCTTCCTCCTCTTCCCCATGTCCGCCTGGGCCGCGCTTCGCTTCGGTCCTCGGGGCGCGGCGGCGGCCACGCTGTGCATCGCCGCCGCTTCCATCGTGGGCACCGCGCGGGGGCAGGGGCCCTTCGCCACGGATGACCTGACGCAAGACTTGTTGGTGTTGCAGCTCTTCATCGCCGCCAACGCCGTCACCGGGCTGCTGCTGGCGGCGGCGAGCACCGAGCGTCAGCGCGCCATCGGCCAGCTCCAACTGCTGGGCACCTCCGTGCGGAGCGTGCACGAAGGCGTCCTCATCGCGGAGGTCCGCGCGGGAGGCACGCTGCGCACCGTGTTCGCCAACCAGGCGCTGTGCTCGCTCCTGGGATACCGGTTGGAGGAGCTGGTGGGCCAGGACCCGTGCTCGCTCTACGGCGCGGAGGAGCCGGAGTTCCGTCAGCGCACGCGGCAGTCACTGCTCGCGGGCGAGCCGGTGTTCGCGGAGGTGAAGCTGGCGCACAAGCAGGGCGACCTCGTGTGGAGCGAGGTGCTGCTGTCCCCGGTGCGCGCCACGGGCGAGGACATCACCCACTTCGTGGCCACCCACCGCGACATCTCCGCGACCAAGGAGCTCCAGGCCCGCCTGGTGGCGGCCGAACGCGTGGCCGCGGTGGGGACGCTCGCGGCCGGGGTGGGGCACGAAATCAACAACCCCTTGGCCTACCTGGTGCTGAACCTGGAGGCCGCCGAGCGCGGATTGAGCCAGGGCGGCATGTCGGGCATGCGCGACGCGATGACCAACGTGCGGGGCGCGTTGGAAGGCGCCGAACGCATCCGCCTCATCGTCCGGGACCTCCAGGTGTTCAGCCGCCAGGGGAACCAGGACCCGGGGCTGGTGGACCTCAACGCGCTGGTGCCGCCCGCGGTGCGCATCATCAGCCACGCGCTGCGCCACCGCGCCCGGTTGGTGGAGGAGTTCGGTCCGGTGCCGCGCGTGTCGGGGAGCGAGGCGCGCTTGGGGCAGGTGCTGCTCAACTTGTTGGTGAACGCGATGCAGGCCATCCCGGAGGGCAACCCGTCCATGAACGAGGTGCGCGTGCGCACCAGCACGGATGCCTCTGGCCGGGCCCGCGTGGACGTGGTGGACAGCGGCGCGGGGATTCCCGCGCACGTGCTGCCGCGCATCTTCGAGGCCTTCTACACCACCAAGTCCAGCGGCGAGGGCACGGGGCTGGGGCTCGCCATCTGCCAGCAGATTGTCCGCGCGCACGGGGGCGAGCTGGAGGTCCGCAGCGAGCCGGGCCGGGGCTCCGTCTTCAGTGTGCTGTTGCCGCCCGCGCGCGTGCAGGCACCCACGCCGCCGCGGCCGTTGCCCCGCGTCAGTCTGCCTCAGCCCTCCGCGGCCCGGCGGGGCCGGGTGCTGGTGGTGGATGATGAGCCGCGCCTCGCGCAGTCCATGCGGCTGCTGCTGGAGCCGTTCCATGACGTCGTCACCACCACGCGGGGCAGCGAGGCGCTGGCGCTGGTGGACGCGGGCCACCGCTTCGACGTCATCCTGTGTGACTTGCAGATGCCGGAGACGGACGGCGCCGCCGTCTACCAGCACCTGTGCGCCCACGCGCCGGACCAGGCCGCGCGGGTCGTGTTCATCTCCGGCGGTGCCTATACGCCGGAGTCCCGCGCGTTCATCGACACCGTGCCCACCCGCGTCTTGGAGAAGCCCGTTCGGCCGGACCTGCTCATGGCCACGGTGGCCACGGCCCTGACGGCAGCGGACGAAATGGGGCCGGAGCCGCGCGTGGATGAGGCGTCGCCCGTGGCGGCCGTGAGCGGCGTGCGGCACTGAGGCATGCGCGCGCTCCGGGCCGCGTCGTGCTCACGGCGTGGCATCCACCCGCGATAGCGCGTCCCGGATGGCGGCGCACAGCGCGGCCCGCTCGGTGAAGAGGGCGGTGACGTGTCCGGCGTCCACCCAGCGCAGCTCGCTTCGGGGCCAGTGCGCGTGCAGCGCGAGCGTTTCCTCACCGGGCACGAACCCGTCACGTCGGCAGGCCACCAGGACGGCGGCTTCGGGCTGCCGCGGAGGCGGGAAGCGCGTGAGGTTCGCCAGGTCGAAAATCCGTCCCAGCCGACGCCGGGCCTGCTCCGCGTCGCGCCGGGGGCCATCCAGCAATGCAAAGGCAATGGACCAGGACAGCAGCCCCTGCGTGAAGACGGGGACGGGAGACGCGCCAGCCGCGAGCGCCGCCACGGCGAGCGGCTCCGGGACGACGGCCGCCGTCAGCGCCGCCATGTAGCCTCCCATGCTGTAGCCCGCCACGCCCAGGCGCGCATGGCCCTCACTCCGCAGCCACGCGAGCAGCGCGCGGGCCTCGTCGACCATGCCCAGGTTCATCAAGACGTGGTCGCTGACGGTGCGCAGCGCGCCGCCCTTCTGTCCCACGGGACGGCGCAGGCCGTAATAGGGGTTCTCCAGCAGGAACAGGTCGATGCCTTCCCGCGCGAGCGGCGCGTACATGCGCTCTCGCAGAGAGAAGCCCTCCTCACGGGACGCAGCGAGCACGACGCAGGCGCCGCGTGAGGGCCCTTGCCCCGCGCTCAGCCACCGGACATGCGCCGTGCGCGCTGCCGCGTCGAGCCGGGCCAGCGGAGACGGAAAGGTGCCATCCCGGACCTGGAGACCGCGCTGGAGCCGGGGCGCGCTCCACTCGGGTGTGATGGGCGGAGGCCGCTGCTGGAACGGCGCGGCCGCCGCGACCTCTTCGAGGAACTGCTCATCACCCCAGCCCTGGGAGAAGAGCCGGGCGCGGCGGGACAGGCCCGCGAAGAGGACGTCCACCGGATGGGTTCGCAGCACCCGCGCCATCCTATGCCCCCGCCCTTGACGCCGCGACCTGTTTAATCAAATGATTAAATCAATGGATTCATTCAAGGGGTTGTTCCAGTCGTTGCCCCGGGTGGGGGGCTGGTTCCGTCAGGGGGACATCCAGCCCGAGGAAGTCCAGGTGTTCTGGCGGCACATGCAGCGGTGCTTCCCCACGGACGCGGTGTGCGGCCACGCGAGCTCCGCGCGGTTCTTCCCGCGCGCGGGCGTGGCCCCGGGGCATTGTCTCCACCTGCCTTTCGAGGTGGGCGTGCCCCGGGCCGGGTGGGACTTGTGGCGTCAGGTGGTCGCGTGCACGCACGCGCTCCAGCACGCGCTCCAGTTCGAAGAGGACGGCCTGGAGGTGTCCCTCGCTTCTTCCGCCGCGCGTGCCCGGAGTGAGGCGGAAGCGCTGCAGTGCGACCTGGAGTTGCACTTCTGGCGCCACGGCACCACGCCGCCGCTATGGAGTCTGGCCTGGCGGCTGCGCGCGCAGGGCTGTCACGCGGAGGACATCGCGGGGGCGCGGCATGTCCTCGCCTTGTCCGCCGCATCCATCCGGCAGGGGGCCGTGGAGAACGAGGCCTCGCACGTGGCGCTCCAATGGTTGGAAGCGCACGTGCCCCATTTGCGGTGGGACCGGGCGTATCATTCCCGGGCCCGTTAGGAATGCGGCCGGGGGGAACCGGGCTTATCACTGCAAGGTGCCCCCCATGACCGCTCAAGAACGCATCGAGCGTGCCGCCAGCGCGCTGAAGGTCTTCCCCCTCCCGTCGGCGGTGCTGTTCCCGCACACCGTCATTCCGCTGCACATCTTCGAGCCGCGCTACCGGGCCCTCGTCCAGGACGCGCTCGCGGGAGACCGCGTCCTGGCGCTGTCCCAGCTCGAGCCCGGTTGGGAAGGCAACTATGGGGGCCGTCCGCCCATGCTGCCCATGATGTGCGCGGGCGTCATCGTCTGGGACGAACAGGTGGAGGAGGGGCGCTACAACATCCTCCTCCAGGGCGTGAGCCGCATCCGCATGACGTCCGAGCTGACGACGGAAAAGGCCTACCGGGAGGTGCTCGCGGAGGTGCTGCCGGACGTGCCCTACGAGGGCCCCGAGGAGGAGCAGCTGCGGCAGGCCGTCTTCGAGCTGGCCGGCCGCGTCCCGCCGTCCTTCGCGGAGAACCTGCTGCCGGTGGCCGCGCGGGCCCAGGGCGGCATGCTCGCGGACGTGGTGGCCTCCGCCGTCATCCCGGAGCCGGAGCGGCGGCAGGAACTGCTGGCGGAGCTGGACGTGCGCAAGCGCCTGGAAGGCGTGCTGGAGGACGTGGGGGCGCTCATCGGCAGGCTCCAGCCCCTGCGGCCCACCGGCCCCTTGAACTGAGCGGGTTGCGCTTGCCTTGTCCGGCGGGCCGCGCATTGCTGCGCGCCGGACGCGTCATCGAAAGGGACGGGAGCAACCATGCGGCTCGTGAAGCTCGGGCTTGCCAGTGTGAACACCACCGTGGGGTCCTTCACCCGGAACACGGACAAGGCGCTGGCGTTGGCGGGGAAGATGGCGGCGGAGGGCGTCACGCTGGGCCTCTTCCAGGAGCAGCTCATCGCCGGCTACCCGGCCGAGGACATGGTGCAGTGGCAGGGCTTCATGGACCGCCAGTGGCCGGAGCTGGAGCGCTTCGCGCGTGAGACGGCGTCCCTGCCCACCGTCTTCGTGGTGGGCGTGGGCGTGGCCCACCAGGGCCTGCGCCTCAACTGCGCGGCGGTGGTGGCCGGTGGCCGCATCCTGGGCCTGGTCCCCAAGGAGAAGCTGCCCACCTACAGCGTCTTCTACGAGGCGCGCACCTTCGGCCGCGGTCAGCCGGGCATGGCGGAGGTCCACCGGGGAGTGCCGCTGGGGGACTACCTGTTCCACTTCGACTTCGGCGTGGTGGCCCCGGAGGTGTGCGAGGACATCTGGAGCGCGGACGGCCCCATGCGGCGGCGCACGTACTCCGGCGCGGAGCTGGTGGTGAACCTGTCCGCGTCGCCCTTCCGGCTGGGCTTCGTGGAGACGCGGCGCGAGCTCATCGCCACCCGCGCGGCGGACCACCAGTGCACCATTGCCTACTGCAACGCGGTGGGCAGCAACGACGGCCTCATCTTCGACGGCGGCGGCTTCCTCAACCAGAACGGCCGCCACGTCATGGAGACGCCGCGCTTCCAGGAAGGCTACGCGGCGGCGGTGGTGGACCTGGACCGCACCCTGCGCCTGCGCGCCGAGGCCACCACCTGGCGCGTGGACCGCGAGTCATGGCTGGCGCAAGGCGGCCAGGCGGTGCCGGTACTGGACTGCACCCAGGTGGTGCACACGAAGCGCGACGCGCTGACGTTCCCGGTGCCTCCCCACCGCAGCTTCTTCCTGCCATCTCCGGACACGCGCCGCACCGCGCGGGATGCGCTGTGCGAGGACATCCTGGACGCGCTCTCCCTGGGTGTGGGCGACTACTTCGAGAAGACGCGCGCCTTCAAGGTGCTGGGCATCGCGCTGTCGGGTGGACGGGACTCGCTGCTGACGCTGCTCATCGCGCACCGCTACGCGAAGCGCGCGCGGCCGGAGAACCCCGGTTCGCTCATCCAGGCGTTCTACATGCCCAGCCGTTACTCCAGCGACGCCACGCGCGACGCGGCGGAGACGATTGCGCGCGAGCTGGGCGTGGCCTTCCAGGTGGTGTCCATCGACGAGGCCTTCGAGCGCGAGCGCGAAGTCGCGAAGACGATGCTGGGCGGCAAGGACGTCACGCCGATTACCGAGCAGAACATCCAGGCCCGCCTGCGCGCCCAGCGCATGTGGAACTGGAGCAACTCCTGCGGCGGACTCTTCCTGCAGACGGGCAACATGAGCGAGAAGTCCGTGGGCTACACCACCATCGGGGGTGACCTCATGGGCGCGCTGGCCGTCATCGCCAACGTCCCGAAGACGGTGGTGATGTACCTGCTCGACTACCTCCAGGACACCACGGGCTACGAGGGCATCCGCAAGGTGCTCGCCAAGCCCGCGGGGCCGGAGCTGGCGCATGACCAGGTGGGCGAAGAGGAGTTGATGCCCTTCCCCATCCTCGACGCCTGCTTCTACCTGTACGGCAGTGAGAAGCTGACGCCCGCTGAAATCCTCCAGGCGCTCACCGCCATGTTCCCGGAGGTGGCGGCATCCCGGCTGAGCGGCTACGTGGAGAAGTTCGTCCGCCTCTTCCAGCAGTCCATCTACAAGTGGGTGCAGTCACCGCTGTCGCTCCACATCGGCAACCTGGACCTGGACCGGGAGCGCGCGTTGCAACTGCCCGTCGTCACCGGCACGGAGTGGATGCGGCAGGGGTAGCACGCTGCCATCCGCTGCCCGCATCGCGCAGGTGTGGGCAGTCCTCCACGCCCGGTGGCCTGCCCCCCTGGCAATTACCCCCGGGGGTGAGTGCCGTCTCCGCGCCTTGCCGGACGTCGCGCGGGAAACAACCTTCATGTCTGCCACTCGACGATGGAGGCATGGATGAAAGCGAAGATTCTGGCGGGCGCCGTTGCGGCGCTCATGTACGGAGGCGTTGCTGTTGCCAATGACGGCGACTGCCCGCCACCGCAGGCCAGCACCAGCCAGGGCCAGCAGGACGCGATGGTGGCCCAGGCACAGCAGGAAGGCCTGGGCGGTGATGACCTGCTGCAGGAGGACGACACCCTCATCCTGGAGACGGAGCCCGTTCCCGGCGTCTCCGGTCAGCAGTCGCAGGACGGCATGGGCATCGGCGGCAGCGGCCAGCAGCCCTCGAACGCGCAGGGCGAGGTCTACATGAACGTGCCCGTCCGCTGCGAGCCGGTGGGCCAGCAGGGCACGGGCGGCAGCGGCCAGGAGTCCATGACGCCGCCTCCCGCCGCGCCCCAGGGCACGCATGACAGCGAGCAGCTCGTGGTGCCGCCGGCGTCGCCGTTGGGCACGGGCGGCAGCGGGCAGCCTTCCTCGAAGCCTGTCTACCCGGAGCCGGAGTCCGCGTACCCGCCCCCGGAGGGCGCCACGGGCGGTAGTGGCATCGCCACGACGCCGCCTCCCTCCAACTTCCAGCCGTCGGCCGAGCGCGCCGAGCCGATGAAGGCGGAGAAGCGCGAGGACAAGAACAAAATCAAAGGCCTCTCCGTGATGCTGGGCGGTGGTGTGGAGGGTTACACCGGCGCGCTGGCGCCGCAGCTCAGCCCCGGTGCCACCGCGGGCGTTCGCGCGTCCATCAAGCCGTCCAAGGTGCTGGGCCTCGAGCTGGGCTACACGGGCGCGCTGAACAACATCCGCCGCGGGGAGACGGGCGCGAGCGGGCCGGACCTCGTGCGTAACGGTGGTCAGGCCGTCCTGACGCTGGGCATCACCCCCACGGCGTGGCAGCCGTACCTGCTGGGCGGCATCGGCATCAACGACTACAACTTCCGGGGCGGTGAGTCCCTGGGGTACCACGACGACACCGTGGGCAACGTGCCCGCGGGCTTGGGTTTGCGAGGCCACGTCGGCCACTTCGTCGTGGACGCGCGCGCCAACTACAACTTCCTCTTCGACAAGGACTTCGCCCCGGGCATCGATCGCGGCGGCGATGACTTCCAGGGAGGCGGCAGCTACCAGGGCACGGTCAGCGTCGGCGGTACCTTCTGACGCGGAGATGAAGCCCCAGGTGGTTTGAGCAGGAATCGGTGGCGCGGTGCCCGGTAGCGAACGGGCCCGCGCCGCTGTGTTTTCCAAGGGGGCATGGGCGCCGAGGTCGCGCTAAGGTGCCGTCCTTTCACGCGGTCAGAGGAGCGTTGGATGGGTTTGAATGTGGAAGACGTGAAGGTGGGCACCGGCACGGAGGCAACGGCCGGCAAGTCCGTTACCGTGCACTACGTGGGGACGCTGACCAGCGGCTCCAAGTTCGATAGCAGCCGGGACCGGGGCCAGGGCTTCACGTTCCGCCTGGGCGCCGGGCAGGTCATCGAGGGTTGGGACAAGGGCGTGGCCGGCATGAAGGTGGGCGGCGTGCGCAAGCTCACCATCCCGCCGGAGATGGGATATGGCGCGCGAGGGTTCCCGCCCGTTATTCCCCCCAACTCCACCCTGCTGTTCGAGGTGGAGCTCCTGGACGTTCGTTGAAAGCGAGGACCTGATGGCGGCGGTCGAAATCACCAAGGACAACTTCAAGGAGACGGTGTCGAAAGAGGGCATCGTCATCCTGGACTGGTGGGCGTCGTGGTGCGGCCCCTGCCGTGCCTTCGCACCCATCTTCGAGCAGACCTCGAACAATCATCCGGACATCGTCTTCGGGAAGATTGATACGGATGCCCAGCAGGAGCTGTCCGGGGCGTTCGAGATTCGCTCCATTCCCACGCTCATGGTGTTTCGTGACGGGATTCTCCTGTTCGAGCAGCCCGGAGCGCTGCCGGCCGCCGCGCTGGAGGACCTGCTCAAGCAGGTGAAGGCCCTGGACATGGAGCAGGTCCGCAAGGAAGTCGCCGCCAAGCGCGGTGAGCCGCCGCAGGCCTGACGGCTGCTACCAGGTGCCGGGTGGGGGGCCGGTGGCATGTTCGCCGCCGGCCGCCCGCTGCGTTTCAGGCCCGTGCATCTGGGGGGCTGGAACGTGAGGGCCCCGGGGTGTGTTGTCGGAGCGTGGCTCGCGTCGGTCATGCCCGGATGGGTCGGCCTGCGGGGCCGCGTATTCCCACCTCACACCTGGATTCGATGCCGCCTTCCGTTATTCGAGACGCCCCGGGTGAGGACGCGCCGCACGCGCGCATCCTCCTGGTGGACGACACGCCCGCCAACCTGCTGTCCCTGGAAGCCATCCTGGAGCCGCTTGGCCAGGAGCTGGTGCTGGCCCGCTCCGGCGAGGAGGCGCTGCGCGAGCTGCTGCGAGGAGAGTTCGCCTGCATCCTCATGGACGTGCAGATGCCAGGGCTGAATGGGTTGGAGACGGCGCATCTCATCCGGGCGCGCGAGCGCACGCGCTACCTGCCCATCCTCTTCATTACCGCGTTGAGCCGCGAAGCGGCCTTCGTCACCCGGGGCTATGCCCAGGGGGCGGTGGACTACCTGCTCAAGCCCGTGGACCCGGACATCCTGCGCGCCAAGGTGCAGGTCTTCGTGGCGCTGTACCTGCGCGGCGAGGAGGTGAAGCGGCAGGCGGTGGAGCTCGCGGAGCGGCGCCGGTCCGAGGAAGCGGCGCAGCGGGCCTCCGAACTGGAGCAGCAGCTCATGGGCATCGTCGGCCATGACATCCGCACGCCCCTCTCCGTCGTGCTGACGACAGCGAAGAGTCAGCTCGCCAGTGGCGCGTTGGAGCCGGCGCAGCAGAAGGCGTTCGAGCGGGTGGCGCGCAGCGGCGAGCGCATCCAGCACATCGTGGACCTGCTCACGGACTTCACCCGCTCGCGGCTGGGGGGCGGCATCCCCGTCATACCTCGGGCGGGCGACCTCAACGAGCTGTGCCGCGAGGTGGTGGACGAGCTGCAGGTGGCCCGGCCGGGCCGCGTCATCCGGTGCGACTTCTCACGCGACAGCCTGCACGGCGTCTGGGACCTGGAGCGCATGGGGCAGGTGGTGGCCAACCTGCTGGACAACGCCTTGAAGTACAGCCCGGAGCCGTCCGCCGTCCGCCTCTCCACCTGGGAGAAGCCGGACGCCGTCTTCCTGGAGGTCCACAACGAAGGCGAGCCCATTCCTCGCTCGCTGCTGCCGCACCTGTTCGAGCCCTTCCAGCGGGGCGAGGACTCGCGGGAGCTGGCCCGCACCAGCCTGGGCCTGGGGCTCTACATCGCCCGGGCCGTCGTGGAGGCGCACCGGGGGCGGCTGACGGTCCGTTCCTCGGAAGCCGACGGCACGACCTTCCGGCTCTGCCTGCCTCGGCGGGCGGACGCGCGGTTGCCCGCCAGCGGTGCGAGCGACGCGGGGACCTCCCCCGCGCCCATGACGGCGTGACGCGCTGTCACTTCACCACGGTGCAGACGCCGCCGCCGTTGAGGTGGGCCTGATCCACCACGCTCTGGGTGATGAACTCCTGGAGCGTGCGCACGTCGAACGCGCCAGGCTGGTAGATGACGGGCTGGCCCTGGGCATCGCGTAGCTCGTTGCCGTCGCGGCCCCGGAGGTCGGTGAGCTCCTGTGTGGCGAGCCCCTCGGGGGTGATGACGTGGTCCTCGCCCGCGGTGGCGGCGATGGCCTCGAAGCGCAGCTGCACGCCCCGGTGCGTGCCCAGCCGGTCGTAGAACATGTGCTCGGCGTGGATGGTGACCTCGGGGCGGGCCACGGAGCCCTCGGGGACGATGATGCCCTGCGTTCCGTCCGCGCCGTTGATGCAGTTGTTCATCAGCGCGTTGACGGGGAAGCCCATGCGGAAGCGCAGCACGGGCTCGTTCTGCTTCGTCGCGTGGCCTTCCACGAAGTAGCTGAAGCCGCGCTCGCGCATCATCGCGAGGTCCTCCGCGGAGACCTGCCCGTCCGCCAGCTCGGTGCGCGCTTCGGGTGGGCTCACCCGGAAGCCCACGTCCCAGCGGCCCGCCGGAACGCCCGTCAATTCCACCAGGGGAATGTCGCCCTTCTGCACGTCCACCAGCACGTGGCGGCTGCTGCTGTGGGTTTCGCCAGACGCGGAGGTGAGGGTGACGTCGCCCAGCGACACCAGGTAGCGGGTGAACTGGATGGACCAGCCATCCTGGAAGAGCGTGTCCGGGAGTCCTCGCTGCGTGCCATCACCCCCACTCATCGTGACCTGGACGTCGCCCGTGGCCACGTTGTCACAGGCCGTTCCCGCCAGGCCCCAGACCACCAGGGTCGCACACCACCACTTCCGGAACATCCGCCGCTCCGTGTTCATGCAATAGATGGTTAATTGCAACATGGTTGCGAGTCAATTGGGTCGTGGTGTATCTGGGGTGTGGATGCAACCCGGATGCATGAATTCCGCCCCAGGGCGGGCCGCTCCGGAACCTAGTGAGGTCATCACCCGTGTGGATTCCGACTCTGGTGCTCTGCGTGCTGAGCGCCACGGGCGAGTTGCCTGTGACTCCACCCGTTCCGCTGGATGCGCCTGGGCCCGTGCTGCCCGCGGAGGTGCCTCCGCCCGAGGTGCCCGCCACCGTCCTGCTGCGGCTCACCATCGACCGCATGGGCGAGGTGTCCCAGGTGGAGGTGCGGCAGTCCGCTGGCGTGGCGTTTGATCGCGCCGCGATGAGTGCCGCGCTGCGCTGGCGGTTCCAGCCGGCACGGCGCGGTGAAGAAGCCATCGACGTGCGGGTGGATGTGCCCGTCACCTTCGTGCCGCCGGTCCATGGCCACCACATCGAGCCCGTGGCTTCCGGACATGACGGGGCGGATGCGCCTCCGGACGAGGCGGTAGCGCACGCTCCGGGAGATGCGCATGACCCAGGTGGCGCCGTGTCGGGGACGGAAAGCCCGCCAGCCGCGTCGGCGGGGACGAGCCGGGGCGCCTCTGAGACGGAGCACTCGGAGCCTCTCGGGCCCGTGGCGCCGCAGCCACCATCCTTCTCCACCACGGTCCGTGGCGCCTCCCAGGCACCGCCGCCGGTCGCCGTGGGCGACTTCCACATTCCGGTGGGACAGCTCGCGGACGTGCCGCGCCGCTCCGCGTCCGACCTGATGTTGCTGGCGCCCGGCGTCATGCTGGCCAACCACGGCGGCGAGGGCCACGCGGAGAGCATCTACATCCGAGGCTTCGACGCGGGAGAGGGCAAGGACGTGGAGCTGCGCCTCAACGGCGTTCCCCTCAACGAGGTGTCCCACGCGCACGGCCACGGCTACGCGGACACGTACTTCATCATCCCGGAGCTGGTGGAGTCCCTGCGCGTCACCGAGGGGCCCTATGACCCATCCCAAGGCGACTTCGGCGTGGCGGGCACGGTGGAGTATCAGCTCGGGCTGGCGCGGCGCGGACTCACCGCGTCCCTCTCCACGGGCAGCTACGCCGCGCGGCGGCTGTCCCTGCTCTGGGGGCCGCCGGAGGCCAGTGACGCCACCTTCGTGGGACTGCTGCTGCGTCAGGGCCACGGCTTCGGCCCCAACCGCTCCTACGCCAACGCGGGCATCATGGCGCAGGTAGAGCTGCGCGTCGGCGACGAGTCACGGCTGCGCCTGTTCGGCACCAGCTATGGCTCGCGCTTCGCATCGCCGGGCGTGGTGCGGGAGACGGACGTGGTGGACTCCCGGATGCCGTGCGCTCCAGATTCGGACTCGCAGTTCTTCTGCTCCTACGGCCCCAACCAGGGCGGCGCGGGGCAGCGCCACATCCTCTCCGCTGAACTCCAGTCACGGCTGAAGCGCGGCGGGCGCTTCGTCCAGCAGGGCTACGTCATCCTGCGGCAGACGCGCATCCGCGACAACTTCACGGGCTTCCTGTTGGACACCACCCCGCCGGACGGAGCGCGCCAGCGTGGTGACAACACGGAAGGGTACTACCGCGGCTCCACCCTGGGCCTGCGAGGCCGCTACACGCCGGGGCTCACGTTGTTGGGACAGCCGCAGCCGCTGGAGCTCGGCTACGTGGCCCGCTACGACGACGTGCGCACGCGCTCGCGCCGGCTACGGGACAGCGGCGGTGTGCCCTACGCCACCGTCTTCGACAACCAGGTCCGCACCACGAATCTCGGGGCCTACGCCTCGTTGCGAGTCGCCCCTGTGTCGTGGCTCACCCTGCGCGGCGGCGTGCGCCTGGACACCTTCCTCTTCGGCGTGGATGACCACAACCGGCCCACCGCGGACCGCGATGGGCCCCGCCTCTCCGACGAGTCTCTGGAGGCCTACGGCTTCTTCGCCAGCCCGCGCGCCTCCGCCGAGCTTCGCCTGACGCCCCGGCTCACCTGGCTCACCAGCGCGGGCCTGGGCGCGCGCTCCAGCGATGCCGCCGCGCTGTCCGACGCGGAGCTGGCGCCCTACGCCCGCGTGGCCTCGGGCGAGACGGGGCTGGGCTGGCGGCTGGACGGGCCGCTGGCGCTGGAGGCACGCGGCGCCTTCTTCGCCACGCGCGTGTCGCAGGACTTCGTGTTCGACGAGACGGTGGGCCGCAACCAGCCCGTGGGCGCATCGCAGCGGTTGGGTGCCTTCGTCAGCGCGCGTGGGACGCTGCAGGACCGGGTGGACATCCAGGCCTCGCTGGCCTGGGCGCGCGCCACGCTGCCGGTGCCCGGGGCATCGGCGTGGAAGCTGTGGGATGGGACGGTGATGCCCTACATCCCGGAGCTGCTGGGCCGCGTGGACGCCTCGCTGCGAGGCACCACCCGCGTAGCGGGTCAGCAGGTGGACTGGAACGTGGCCCTGGGGCACAGCGCCATCGGTCCCCGGCCCCTGCCGCTGGACCGCTACAGCGCGCCCATCTTCCTGTTCGACGTGGGCACACGGGCCCGGTGGAAGGCAGTGGAGGTGGGCCTGTCGGTGGAGAACCTGCTCGACACGCGGTGGCGCGAGTCGGAGTTCAACTACGTGTCCAACTTCCGCGGTCCGGATGCGCCTCCCTCGCTGATGGCCACCCGTCACTTCACAGCGGGCGCGCCCCGCACCTTCATGGGCACGCTCACCCTGCACCTGGACCTCCAGGAGGACTCGCCATGACGTCCCCGCTGCACACCACCCGCCGCGCCTTCACGTGGATGTTGGGCACCGCGCTCGTGGGAGGCGCGTCCGCGTGTGGCCTTTCCGGAACGGGAGGCCGCGGCGTCACCTTCCGCATGGGCCTGCGCACCGCGAAGGCACCCGGGGAGGAATCGCTCGGCGAGTTCACCACCGACACGGGTTGGCGCATCCGCCTTTCGTCCGGGGTGATGGTGCTGGGGCCCATCTACATCTTCGAGAATGCCTCGCCGCTGGAGCCCACGGCCTCGGCGCCGCGCGTCCTGCGACGGCTGGGACAATGGTTGCTGCCCACCGCGCACGCCCACGACGGGCACTTCTTCTCCGGCGGCACGGTGCTGGGCGAGTGGGACCGCGAGGTGGTGTTCGACCTGCTGGAGGAGGGGGGCGAGGTGCGGGAGCTGGGGCGCTCGCCGGGTATCGCCGGGCTGGCGCGCTCCTTCTCGCTGCTGCTCCAGCCGCCGTCCCGGGCCCTGGGCGCGGAAGGGGCGGCGCTGGGAGGCCGGTCGATGATTCTGGAAGGAACCGCCTCCCGGCAGGAGACGCACGTTCCGTTCCGGGTGGCCCTGGACTTCCCGCCGCCCGTCGAGCTGCAACGCGTGGACTTCGTGCCCATCGCGGCGGAGCTCGACGAGGGCGGCCGTTTCGTCGTGGAGGTGCAACCGCACCGCTGGTTTGAGGGCGCGCACTTCGACCGCGTGACGGTGCCCGAGGGCGGCGAGGTGGTGGAGCTGACGCCCGACACGCAGGTGTACCGGGCGCTGACGCTCAACGTGCGCCGCTACACGGCCTTCGCCGGGACGTGGGAACCCGCCTGACGCGCGTTCAGCGCGAGCCCTGCGGCACGGGCGTGGCGCCCTGGCTGGTGCCGCGCACCACGACCAGCCAGACGAGCGACACGCCCATCCACGCCGCGCACAGCGCGGTCCAGCTCTGCGGCGCGGAGGCGTGCATCAGCCACCACGTCACCGCCGCCCCCATGGCAAGCACCCGCCCCAGCTCCAGCGGAAGGCTCCAGCGCCGTGACTCCAGCATCCCGCTCCACGCGGTGGCCATGGCCCAGAAGAGCAGGCTGAGCACCAGCTTCTGCCAGCCGGACAGCGGCGAGGCGTGGTGGCTCACCAGCAGCATGAAGGGCATCGCCGCCAGCAACTGGAACACGAGGTAGCCCCGGACGCCGGGCAGCTCGGTGGACTGGAACTTCAGCTCCACGCCGTCCTTTTGCCAGCCCACGGAGGGGCGCGGCGGCAGGTCCGCGGGGCGCCAGCCGGTGGGCATCACCCAGATGCGCAGCCGGTCCCAGTGGCTCTTGGTGGCCACCGCGTCGCTGACCAGCTTCCCCCATGCCTGGAAGTTGATGACGGTGGGGTCCCAGGTGTTGGGCGGGGAGGTGAGGCCGTAGGAGCACGCCTCCTTCTCCTCCTCGAAGGTGCCGAACAGCTTGTCCCAGATGATGAGGAAGCCCGCGTAGTTCTTGTCGATGTAGACGTCATTGCGCGCGTGGTGGACGCGGTGGTGCGACGGCGTGTTGAGCCAGGACTCAATCCACCGGGGCATCTTCGGGATGACGCGCGTGTGGGGGATGAACTGGAGCACCAGGTGGAAGGCCACCATGGCCAGCACGGCCTCGGGCGGGAAGCCCACCAGCACCAGCGGCCAGTAGAAGAGGAACGAGAAGAGGCGCTGCGTCACGCTCGCGCGCAGGGCCACCGCGTAGTTGAGCTCCTCGGTGGAGTGGTGCGGCGAATGGGCGGCCCAGCCGATGTTGGTGCGATGCCCGAAGCGATGGAACCAGTAGAAGAGGAAGTCCACGCCCAGGAAGAGCGCCACCAGCTCCAGCGGCGAGGACACACCCAACTGCCATGGCGCGAACTGCCCCAGTTGGATGAAGAGCGGGAGCACCAGCAGCGCCACCGCCACGTTGACGCACTGGTTGAGCACCGCGGTGCCCATGCTCGCGATGGAGTCCTGGAAGGCGTAGTACCCGTTGCGTCGAATGACGCAGTAGGCGAATTCCCCCAGCGCCAGGACGATGACGAAGGGCGTGGCCACGGCGTAGACGTTGATGCTCATGCCGTCGGTGTATGGCGCCCGGAGGAAGGCCGCCTTAACCTGGGTTAAGCCCAGGTGCCTTCCGCTTGAGATACCCGAAGCTCTTCGAGCACATCACCGCGCTCGCGCCGCTTCCCGCCAGCGAATGGCTGAAGGCGGAAGCGTTGGCGCGGGAGCAGGCGCTGGACAAGCGGGCGCTCTTCCTGCGGCCGGGCGACTCCGCGGACCGCTTCGGGCTGGTGCTCCAGGGTGTCTTCCGCGCGGTGCGCGTCTCCGCTCGGGGCGAGGAGTCCATCAAGGCCTTCCGCGCCGAAGGTGAGTTCATTGGCGCCTACGCGGAGATGTTGCAGGGCCAACCCTCCATGACGGCCATCGAGGCGCTGGAGCCGGGCCGCGTGCTGGCATTCCAGGCGCGTGACCTTCAATCGCTGGAGGCCGGCCATCCCTGCTGGGCCCAGCTCGCCCGGCGGGTGGCGGAGCGTCACTACATCCTGAAGGAGCGCCGCGAGCAGGAGTTCCTCGACCTGTCCGCGGAGGAGCGCCTGGAGCGCTTCTGGCAGGAACATCCCCACCTGCACGGGCGTGTCCCTCAGCGGGACGTCGCGGCCTACCTGGGCATCACCGAGGTGGCCTTGAGCCGCATCGTGTCACGCCGCCGCAAGCGGGCGGAGTGAGCGCGGCGGCGCGGTCCATGGTTTCATCGAAGGCCGACCGCCATGTCCTCCCTCCCAGCCTCGCAGGACCTTCCGCAGCGGCCGTTGACCCGTGAAGACGCCCGGACGCTCACGCTGGCGGCGCTGGGGGGCGCGCTGGAGTTCTACGACTTCATCATCTTCGTCTTCTTCACCAAGGTCATCGGCGTGCTCTTCTTCCCGCCCGATACGCCGGAGTGGCTGCGACAGCTTCAGGCCTTCGGACTGTTCGCCGCGGGCTACCTGGCGCGCCCGCTGGGCGGCATCGTCATGGCGCACTTCGGAGATCGGGCGGGCCGCAAGCGCATGTTCACGTTGAGCGTGTTCATGATGTCGGTGCCCACGCTGCTGATTGGCCTGCTGCCCACCTATGAGACGGCAGGCTACGCGGCGCCCCTGGCGCTGCTCCTGCTTCGCGGGGTGCAGGGCGCGGCGGTGGGCGGTGAAGTCCCGGGGGCCTGGGTCTTCGTGTCGGAGCACGTGCCCACGCGCAGGGTGGGGCTGGCGTGCGGAACGCTCACCGCGGGCCTCACGTTCGGAATCCTGCTGGGCTCGCTGGTGGCCACGGCGGTGAATTCGCTGCTGGGCCCCGAGCAGGTGAATGCCTACGGCTGGCGAGCCCCCTTCGTCATCGGCGGCGTGTTCGGCTTCCTGGCGGTGTTCCTTCGCCGATGGCTGGCGGAGACGCCCGTCTTCGAGGAGCTGCGGCGGCGCAAGGCGCTGGTTCGGGAGCTGCCGCTCAAGGCCGTGCTGCGAGGCCACGGTGGCACCGTGGTGATGTCCATGTTGCTCACCTGGGTGCTCACCGCCGGCATCGTGGTGGTCATCCTGATGACGCCCACGTTGATGCAGACCCTGCACGCAATCACCGCCACGCAAGCGCTGGTCGCCAGCAGCGTGGCCACGCTGAGCCTCACGTTCGGCTGCGTGGCGTATGGCCTGCTCGCGGACCGCGTGGGCGTGGGGCAGTCGCTGGGGCTGGGCTGCGCGTTGATGCTCTCGGCGACGTATGCGCTGTACCTGGGCGTGGCGTCGTCGCCGGAGGCGCTGGTGCCGCTGTCCGCGCTGGCGGGCTTCTGCGTCGGCGTGGTGGGCGTGGTCCCCACCGGCATCGTGCGCGCCTTCCCCGCGGCGGTGCGCTTCTCGGGGCTCTCCTTCTCATACAACATGGCCTACGCCATCTTCGGCGGGCTCACCCCGTTGGTCGTCACCTTGATGATGAAGGCGTCGCCCCTGGCGCCCGCGCACTACGTGGCGGCGGTGAGTGTCATGGGCGTGGGGATTGCGCTGCACCTGCTGCGCGCGGGGCGGGGCTCGGCGCTGCACCCCGCCACCGAGCGCTGACTCAGTAGCGTTCGAAGACGAAGGTGAACGTCTCCCGCTCCGTCGGGCCGAAGGTGAGCCGGAGGAAGCGGTCGCCGCCGGGCGCGGTGAACTTCAGCGTGTGGGTGATGGCGGGCAGGCAGACGGGCCGGACGGGCTCCAGCGCGGTGGCGATAGCGTCCTCGCCTTCCGTCGTGTCGTGCACCGCCACCGGGATGGGGTGGTTGAGGTACAGGATGACGGGCTCGTCCCGGCTCTCTCCCGACACGACTTCCGTGTAGCCCAGGAAGGACGTGCCGCTGGCGGGGAGCGTCAGGCCGTAGAACTCGTGCGAGGTATCCGTCGCGGGGTAGATGGTGGGGGAGGCGCTCGCGGTGACGGGTACCGGGCTCTCCAGCAGTGCGTGGGCGCAGGCGTGTTCGGTGGTGCCGTCGCGCCGGCCGGTGGTGAAGTCCAGCCGCCCATCACCGAGTCCCGCATGCGACGTGTCCACCGAGTGGCCCTCCGCGCCGCGCAGCGCGCCGAGCTCCAGGGTGTACGCCGTCTCCTCCTCCAGCGGTGGCAGGTCGGATTCGGGCCGGGGGATGGCGACCGAGAGCGTCAGGCCATCCGCGGACCAGGTGCCCGTCAGCGTGCGAGGGGCATTGGCCGGCGTCGTCCGGTCGACGAGCGTGACTTCCGCCGCCGTGGTGTCCATGGGCGTGTCGAAGGTGAGCGTGACGAGCTTGCGCACTCCGGTGGTCGTCGCATCCGCCTTGAACAGCTCCACGGGCAGGACGTTCGTCTCTCCCTCCGAGGGCGTGGAGCCGATGACCGTGGGGCCCTGGACCGAACCCGCGTCGGGCTGTGTTCCGGCATCGGGCTCCCTGCCCGCATCAGGTTCGGCCCCCGCATCTGGACGGGTGCCCGCGTCCGGCGTCGGAGGGACGGGGTCGTCATTGTCACAGCCGGCCAGAGCCAGCAGGGCGCACGTGGCGAGCAAGGTGGTGGTGGCGACGGTTCGCATCGGAGGGCCTTGGTGAGAGGTGGTGCGGGGAGAAGGTCCGGAGCGCCCCCCGAGGTGAGCGGGGCGCCCCGGTGGAGGGGCTGCGGTGATGCCCAGGTCACCCTGAGGGTGACGGGCTAGCAGTTGAAGATGGCGGGGTTGGTGTCGTCGCAGTCGAAGCGTTGGGTGACGTAGCCCGCGGGCGCCTCACACGCGAATCGGTAGAGCGGGCTGTTGGCGCCGTAGCCATCTCCGTCCGCGTCCCGGTAGTAGCGGCCGCGGTTGTCAAACAGGTACTCGGGCACGATGCCGACCGAGGTGGTGGGCGCGGTGATGTTCAGCTCGTAGGTGTGGCCAACCGTGAGGTCGAACACCCGTGCGTGGTGCAGCGTGCAGGTGCCCTCGGTGATGCCGTTGGTGCTGACCAGCGCGGTCAGCGTGACGTTGGGCGTGACGCTCTTGTCCACGGCGGTGATGGTGACGTTTTGCGTGGCGTAGAACGCGACGGACTCCACGGTGGAGCCCGCCGAGGCCCTGGCCACGGGGACGTACGTCACCTTGCCGGTGCCGCTGCCGGACAGCGTCACGGTGTAGTGCTTGTGCTGGGTGCTGATGTCGGGCGCCCCCGTGACGCCATTCACATTTACGTTGTCGCCAGGGTTGGACGCATGGGCGCACGCGTGCGTCGTCATGGCCGTGTTGTCCACGCTGGCGCAGGTGGCCTCCAGGGGCTGCTCCTGCTCCGACGTGAAGTCCTGCCCTGTGTCGTCCATGGGGCCGCAGGCGGCCAGCACCAGGCCGAGGAATGCACTGCAAAGGGGCCGCTGGGTCAGCTTCATGATGAGGCTTCCTTTCGTGAGCCGGGCCCCGCGAGTCGCGGGCACCGGCAGTCCCCACTCATGATGTAAACGCAACTTAATTGCAATAACGCGGGAGGTCGGTTCGTCCCGGATGCGTTACTGCACGTGCTCGATGACCATGTGGAGTTCGGGCAGCGACGTGGGGCCGAGCTGGAGCGTGTACTGGACGCGGTCCGTCAGTTCGTAGCCGACCATGTGCTTCAGCCCGTCGCAGAAGCCGCCGGTGGCCTGGGCGCCGGCCTGGGGCACGGTGGTGCTGATGGCCGTCTCGGTGAGGGTGACGGGCACGTCCGGGCTGCTCAGGTAGACGACGAAGTTGCCGGTGGCGAAGGCCTTGTAGCTGAACGTCCCCACGTACTGGCTGTTCTCCGGGAGGAGCTTCACCGTGTAGTAGGTGTGGAAGTCGTCCACGCGGGGATGACGGGCGGTGGTGGCGTTGACGGTGACGAAGGGACCGTTCGTCACGTGCCAACAAGCGTGCTCGCCGTCGTCACCGAAGTCGAAGCCGTCGCCAGGGACGTGGTTCGGGTCCGGCACGCAGGCCAGGCCATCATCGGCGGCCGCGTAACCCTTGTTGCAGTGGCACCAGTCGCCCGTGGGCTCCCGGTGGATGTGGCCGTTGGGCTCGCAGGGGTCGCCGGGCTCGATGGGGGCGGGGTCTTCGTCACCACCACAGGCGACGGCCGCCGCGGCACACGCGGTCAGGAAGAGGACTCGGAGGGTCGGGCGCATGAGGTGCTTCATATGTGTTTCCCTGGTTCAAATGCAACTGAAGTGCATTTGTGTCGATGTGCGCACAGGCGAAGACCCACGGCGGGAGGAGGAAGCTCCCGCCGTGGGCCTTCAAGACGCTCCGCGGGTCAGGTCAGTGGTGGTGACCCGCCTCCTCGATGATGAGGGTGAAGGCGGCGTTGGAGGGGAGGATGGAGCGGAACTCCAGGTAGTACTCGGTGTCGGCCTCGAGGTCCGCGATGTAGGCCGTCTTCAGGCTGGAGCAGACCTCGGCGGGGACGGTGTAGCGGCACTCGCGCGCCACCTCGGTGCCGGTGGCGGCCTCGAAGATGCGCAGGCCTCGCTGGCGCGACAGGATGAAGGCGAACTCACCCGACGCGTCCGGGAGGAACGAGACGCGGCCGGCGTAGTTGAACGGCGAGCGCTGCGGCAGGGTGACCTGGTAGGCGGTGTGGGCCTGGCTGACATCCACCAGGACGGGCGCGCCCAGGGCGGCGGCGGTGATGGGCTCGAAGGGGCCGTATTCGGCGTGGTAGCACGCGTGCTCCACGACGTGCTCCAGCTCCGCGGGCTCCTCGCAGGCGGGGAGGATGCTGAACAGGGCGTCCTCGCTGCTCTCCAGCGCGGCGGCCTCGGGCGCCACGGGGGACTCCTCCTCGACGGGGGTGCCGCAGCCGGCGATCAGGACGGCCACGCTGGTGGCGAGCAGGGACTGCTTGAAGGGGAACTCCAGCTTCATGGTGGTTGCTCCTTGGAGGGGTACTGCGGGGTGACAGGGGTGTGTGTTCAGGGCGTGGCGGGACGCAGGACGAGCCACGCGGCCACGACCTCGCCCGAGGCCCGGCGCTCGGGGGGCAGCTGCATGTGCGTGGCGTCCTCGCCGAGCCGCAGGTCGGCGGTGCGGCGGAAGGACTCCTGGAATGAGTCGCTGTCCGGGAAGGTGACGCGCGCGACGCAGCCAGCCGCGAAGCATCGAGGTGGCTCGGCCTGGACGGGCAGCACGTCGGCCTCCACCTGGGCATGCCACTTCGCCAGCGCCGCCCGGGCCTGCGCCGTCCAGGGCTCGTGGCTTTCGCCGGAGGTCGTCAGCTCCGCCAGCACCGCGTCGCGGCGGGCTTCAGGCGAGGGGTATGTGCCGCGCAGGGCCGTCACCAGCCGCAGGCGCAGGGCAGGGGGCGTGCGCCGGGAGCGTGCGGAGCGCTCTGCATCGGACGCCGAGGTGGGCCTGGATTTGATGAGGCGAGCGTCCGGCTGCGCGGGGGCGACAGGCGTGGAAGGCCGGGGCGCGACGGAGCGCGGCCGCGGTGTGGGGGCCTGGGCGAGCGGGGTGGATGCTTCGGGCTCCGCGGCCTGGGACGGAAGCTCCACTGGCCGGTGAAGCCATGCCGCGACGGCGCAGGCCAACGCCAGTCCCGTGAATCCCATGCTCCAGATGAGTCGGCTCACGATGACACGCCCTCCTTCGTGGCAGGACAGAGCTCTGCCGTCCCCGCCAGGTCCCCATTCCAGGAACGCTCGCGACAATGTGCCATCCTGAGTCAGTTGCAATCAAGTTGCGTTTATGGGGCGCAGCGGTGGCGTGGGGACGTGCGCGGAGGAGGAATCGCGCCGTGGGGTGGGTCTCTGGGGACCCTGTGTTTCTTGTTTTTCAGGAAGGTTGGTTGCCGGTCACGAACCTCATCCACTAGGACCGTTGCACGTGCCTGGTCCGCGCGTGCGGCCGCGCCGCATGGCCGCCCCTCTCACGCCGAGGTCACTCCATGGGATTTCCGTCCTTCTTGTTGCGCGTGGTGGTGCTGGTCGTCCTGGCTGTTCCCACGTGGGCCCAGGCGGGCTCGTATCTGCGCGTCGTCAGCTGGAACCTGCGTCACGAGGGGTGGACCGCGGAGCAGACGTATCGCGAGGACGCGGAGCAGATCTGGCGGCAGTACGGCGCGAACAGCAATTCCAACAACGGCTGTGACCTGGTGTTCCTGCAGGAGGTGATGAATACCAGCGTGGTTCCGGCCATCGTGGCGGAGCTCAACGCGGTCTCCGGCGTGAAGTGGCGCTATGCGCAGACGCCGCTCATCGGGCGCTCGTCGTACAAGGAAATCTACGCGGTGCTGTACCGGGAGGACACGGTGTCACTGCTGTCATCCAGTGTGTACGAGGACACCGGCGACACGTTCGAGCGCGAGCCGCAAATCGTCCGCGTGCGGCACACGCCCACGGGCGCGGACTACACGTTCATCAACTGGCACACCGTCTGGGGCAATCCCTCCGACCGTGACGCCGAGGTGAAGCAATTCGGCGCGGTGTTCAAGGCGGTGCAGGACGCCAGCCGCACCGACCAGGACGTCATCCTGGTGGGGGACCACAACATGGCGTGCACGACGGCGTCCTGGGCGAACCTGGTGGCGCTGTCTCCCACGGTGGCTTGCAAGCTGAACGTCGCCACCACCATCAACCTCAGTGGTGGCTACGTGAATGCCTATGACCACTTCTGGATGCAGCCCGAATACGTGACGGAGTTCTCCTCGGCGGGGCGCGACTACATCGGGAACACGCGGGACTTCGTCACCCGCCTGTCGGACCACGCGCCCATCTACCTGACGCTGTATTCCGCCAGCGATACGGATTGAGACCTTGAAACGTCGCGCATGGGGTGTGGGGGGCGCCGCGCTGGTGTTGGTCGCGCTCGTGCTGTGGTGGCTGTGGCCCGCGGACGTCGCCGCGCCGGTGACGCCCGCGCGCGCGCCCGTTGTACGCACGAAAGCCCCAACCCCCGTGAGTCCGCCGCCGCCCGTGGATCTGGAGCCCGCGCACTCAGAGGGACTGGTTCTGCGCGTGGTGCTGCAAGGGGATGTTCCCTTCCAGGGAGAGGCCCGCGTGGGCGAGGCCTCCATCTCCGACGCGGACCGGCACCTGTGGGAAGTGTCGAAGCGCGAGGGGCGCGAGGGCGCCGGGCCTGAGCGGCTGGAGGACCTGGCCAACGTGTTGGAGTGGCGGCCCGCGGAGGTGACGCCGTCCGCGACGGGGGGGACGTTGGGACCGGTGCTCGTTCCAGTGGTACCGCTCTACCGGGTGGTGGCCTGGGCAGCGGATGGAACGTTCTGGCTGGGCGACGTGGTGCTCGAGGAGGGGGGCACCACAGGCGTCGTGGAGGCCGTGCTGTCTGCCCGGGCGCCTACCGGTGTGCGGGTGCGGCTCACGGGAGTGCGACCCGAGCATGGCCCGTTCTCACTTCGTGTGGTGCGTGGCGTATCCCGGGATGTTCGCGACGCGGAGCGCGCGAGCGAACTGTTGCCCGTGATTCGGCATGTCGCGCCGGACATCGCCTCCGCGCTCGCGGACGGTACGGCGCTCCCGCTCCCTGTGGGGAAGTCGCTGGAGTTGCGGCCATTGCCCACGGACCCCGCGGTGGGGTTGGTACTCCGGAGCGCGGCGGGAAGGGAAAGCGCGTGGGTGGAGGTGCCTCTGCGCGAGGGGCGTGTGGAGCCGGTGGTGCTGGACGTGGGTTCGCTCTTTCCCGAAGGCGTGGGGGAGGCGGTGACGCTGCGGGGGAAGGTGGAACTGGAAGGAACGTTCCGTCCACCGGAAGGCGCGAGGCTCCTGGGGCCGGGGGACGTGGAAATCCCACTCGCGCAGGATGGGCGCTTTGTCGTGTCGGGGCTGCCGTCCTGGGAGCCGTCCCGCTTCCGTGTCGAGGTGGCATCACCCGTTTCCAGACGTCCGGTGGCCGCGGCGGAACAGGCTTTCGATTTCAGGCCCGCGCCGGGTGTGCGGGACGCCGAGGTGACGTGGCGCGTGAAAGCCTACCGGTGGCTCGTGCTGCGCATGGATGCCGCCATGCGGGCACAGATAGAGGCACGGACCCAGAAGCCCTATCCCGTGTTCGTTCTCCAGCGGTGGCGCCACGAGAACCAGTGGGAGCTGGCTTCCGCCGGCGCATACATCCAGGAAGAGGATGGGATGGCCGTGTCCATTCTGGAGCCGGGGCGCTATCGAGTGCTGGTGTCTTTCTCTGTTCACGAGGTCTACACCAGTACCGCTGCGGACGTGGGCGAGGACATGGTGGACGGCACCGTCACCTTCCAGGTGGATGTGGAGGGGAGCGATTGCGAGGTGCTCGTCACGGATGGGCGTAAGCCGGTGTTCGGCGCGCGGGTCACCGCATCAAGTGACGTGAGCTCACTGCCTCCCGCGTGGGGACTCACGGATGCGCAGGGACGTTGGCGGTTGGGGCGCGTGAGGCCGTTCGGCCTTCACCTGGAGGTGGAGGCGGAGGGATACGCGCCCTGGACAGGGGAAGTCGCCGAGGCCTGCCGACGAGGGGGCGAGGTTCGCGTCCAGCTTTAGGGGAGACCCCGCTCGCGGCGAATCCAGGATTCTTCAACTCCGCATGGCGTTCGTTCTGGAGGATTCAGTGAGAACGATACGAGTCGGTCGTCTCGGAAGTGCTCGTGTTTGGCTTGGTGTGTGTCCGGACGCCGCGTACGGCTCATCCGGCGTGCAGGGCAGGAGGGTGGCTTCGGGACCAGAGTTGCCGATGCTCACGACCATCGGCATTGAAGCTCTGATTCCACGGGGGCCCTTCTCGGAGTACGGGCTACTTGGGCTATCGGGGAGGCATCAGAAGGACCAACATGAGCTTCGGCTTGAAGTTCCATGGACGGAGGCCGAAGGCGCTCCATGGCGTGCCGCTCTTGTGGGGGCGACCCCTTCGCCCCGAGTCGGGCTGCCGCAGGAGTTCGCTGACGCTGTCCTCGACGGGCTTGATGCTGCATCACGAGCTCGGCTGGCAGGCGGCGTCCTGGCGGTGCGCGCGGCGGCCCACAGCCCTGTCGGCTCCAATCCGAACCTCATGGCTCGCCTGGCACGAGCTTGTGTGGGGCTGATGCTGCGAGGAGACATGCGCGACGACGAGCTCAGCATCTTCCTCGAGGCCTCCCTGCTGAGCTGAGATCGAAGGCACAACCGACTCTTTGTGCTCCCTTCCTCCCAGGGGGGCATGCCGCCTCACCGGGCCCGGGGTTTTGCTCGAGCGCATCATCCCGGCGGTGCAACTCATTTACCCCCTCACTCCGGGCAGCCTTCGACTGCGCGTCGGGCATCGAGCGCTCTGTCGCTTCCAGCTTCTACTGCTTCGAGCAGAGTGGAGTTCGGACGCGGGGCGCGACGACGTCCTGGACGATGCTCGCCAAACCTTGGAGGAAGGCGCCATCCTGGCAGTGGACGTGACGTGCTTTCCGAAGAAGGGAAAGCAGTCGGTGGGCGCGGCTCGTCAGTGTACGGGCACTGCAGGCAACAGCGCACGGGATGGTGAAGCGGAGCCTGCCGTGCTTGCTCCGTGCCGTGCGTGGGCGCAGCTCAGGCTGCGCCCACACACGGTAGGAACGCTGCTCAGGCCGCGTTGGCGGTGATGGCCATCAGCTCCGTGTGAGTACGCCTGGGCGCCGCGGCGGGCTCCAGCTCATCGGCCACCGGGGCATCCGTCTCGCCCCCTTCGGTGGCCAGCTCCGGCGCGCGGTTCTTGCCGCCCAGGGCCTCCACCCACCCCTCCAGCAGGTCCATCAGCGCGCTGCGCTGCTCGCCTTCCAACGGCATCAGCAGCCGGGCCATGCGCTCCTGGACCACCGAGTCCGCCTGCTCCGCCAGGGCGCGGCCCTGTTCCGTGAGCCTCACCCGAACGCGCCGCCGGTCATGCCGCACGGAGCGCTCGCGCTGGACGAGTTGCGCGGCCTCCAGCCGGTCCAGCAGTCGGCTCAGCCGGGGTGGGGCAATGCCGCCCAGCCGCTCCGCGAGGACGTTGACGGGAAGGAGGCTCTCCGCCTTCAGCCACCAGACGGCCTGGACCTCCATCGGGTCCAGCTCGGTATGGGGTAGGGCACCCAGGGGGCTGCCCAACGCACCGCAGCGCGCTACGTCGATGAGCAGATTCCTCAACCGCGCCACCTGCACCCGCACTTCCGCCGAGAGCTCGGACATCCTGGTCGCCTCCGTCTCTCGGGCGTCGTCGTCCCTCCGACCGAGGAGTCCCGATGACCGCCCGTCTTCCAAGGGGGCAAAGGCCCCGCCTGGGCGATCAACGGTCCGGCGCAGAAGGCATATCGGACCCACCGAAAGAAATGTGCGGGGCCCGGTCCGTCAGGCGCCGCTGGCCTTCTTGCGCTGGGCCTTCGCCTTGGCGTGGGCCTTGTCGAAGCCCTCGTAGAAGCGCACGGCCTGCTCGCCCACCATCTGGATGTGCTGGTTGTTGAAGTAGGCGGTGACGGGCGCGGCCACCAGCGGCATGGCCCGCCCCAGCGTCTGCATGCCGCCCTTCTCCAGCAGCATGGCGGCCAGCTTCCCCAGCACCTTGGGACCCGCGCGGGGCAGCGGGCCCAGGCCGTTGGCGTAGCCGAACAAGTCCAGCATCTCCCCGCGCGCCCGCTCCGTCTTGAGGTTCACCTTGTAGAGGGTGGCCACGTCCGTGAGCAGGATGATTTGCAGGTACGCCATGAAGAGCAGGTCCGCCGGCAACGCCACCAGCCCGAACACCCCGCTCACCCCGCCCACCATGCTGGCGAGGTTCTTCTTTTCGTCCACGATGCGCTGGGCCAGCTCCCGCGGCGACGCCTGCGGGTAGCGCTTCTCCAGGGTCGTGATGCGCACACGCGAGCGCGCCACCTCCTGGAGGACGATGTCCGACAGCCGCGCCGAGCCGAGCTTCTTCAGCTCCGCCGGAGTCATCTTCTTCATGAAGGCCAGCCGCTCGGCCACGCTGTCGTAGAGACCCATCCCTCAATAACCCCGCTCGGACAGGTAGAGGTCCACCAGCGCGCCTTCTTCGTACCAGGCGTGCCGCATCTCCACGTTGAACCAGCGCGAGTCCGGCTTCGGACCGCGCACCTCCAGCTTCACCTGATTGGGAGAGGTGTCGATGATGGCCGCGCGCGCCTTGCACGCCGCGCCCGGGTCTTCGCCGTAGCCACCCTCGAGGCAGATCTCATCACCCACCGAAAGCCGGCGGGTGTACTCGGTGGCCAGGTAGAGGGCGTCGTCACATGAGCCCCGCGCGGAGGACGTGCCGAGCGCAGCGCATCGGTTCTGCGGCGGCGCCTTCACGACAGGGATGACCCCGTAGAGCGGGTCGTCGTTGTTCGGATCCGGACGGAAGGCTCCCGTACCCGTACAACCTGTCAGCACCAGCGAGAGCGCGCCAGCGCTCACCCACGACCGCCTCATCGTATCGACTCCTCCGGGGCCCACGACCCCACCCTTTAAGGAAGGGGGGAGCATGGCAAAAGGCGTTCGATGGGGCAAAGCAGCCAGCGGACCGCTGCGGCGCCGGGCGTCAGGCCGAGCGGCGCTGCGGGCCCGGAATCTCCTTCGTCTGCCCGGGCACCACGCGGTTGTCCTTGTCCACGAACACCACGGTGGGCTTCCAGTTCGCCACCTCGGCTTCCTCGACTTCCGCGAAGGTGGCCAGGATGACCAGGTCGCCCGGCTTGTTCAGGTGCGCCGCCGCGCCGTTGATGCAGATGACGCCGCTGCCGGCCTCACCTTCCAGCGCGTAGGTCTCCAGGCGCGTGCCCTGGGTGACGTTCCAGACCGCGACCTTTTCGTTCTCCACGATGTCGGCGGCGCGAAGCAGGTCGCGGTCGATGGTGACCGACCCTTCGTAATCCAGGTCAGCCTGGGTCACGGTCGCGCGGTGGATTTTCGACTTGAAGAGGATGCGGCGCATGTGTGTCTCGACCTTGGAAAAGCGGCAAGGACGCCCCACCGTAACGTCTGAGGCGCCCTGGGACAACCCTGTGTTCAGTTCCCCTGCCCGCAGTGCAGGCAGGCGTCACTTAACGAAATTGACGAGCTGATTGAGACTCAGGGGAACGCTCTGGGATTCCGAGGTGAGCTTGCCGTCCAGGCGGACCTGCGCATTTCCGCCCGAGCGCAGGGCCAGGGCCGCGTTCGCCGCGCGAGCGAAGCTGATGGTGAGGGGCAGGGTGACCTGCTTCGTCCCGCTGCCGTCCAGCTTGCCCAGGTTCCCGGTGGACAGCGTGCCCACATCCGCGCCCGCCACCTTCAGCGCGCCCGTGATGCCGGCCACCGGCAGCGGGAAGCTGTTGCGGTTGGTAATCGACAACGGGAATTCCACGGTGGCGCCGGTCAGGGTGATGTCCTTGATGCGCGGCGCCTGGAAGGACACCTGCGGAATCTTGGGGACCTCGAAGGTGCCCTCCTTCGCCAGCGGGAAGCTCAGCACGCCCAGGGGCGTCTTCACGCCCAGCGTGCCCTGCGCCTTGAAGGCGGCCTTGTCCTGCTTGAGGAAGGTCTCCAGCACGGGGACCACGTCCGCGAACTTCACGTTGGCCGGGAAGACGAGCTCGCTCTTGCCGTTGGCCTTGAGCGCCAGTCCCGAGCGCGGCTTGCCGGCCACGACCTGCTTGCCCTCCACGAAGAAGGCGTAGTCCACCTCGGCCAGGTTCAACCCGAAGCCGTTGGGGTTGTTCAGCTCGTAGACCAGGTTGATGGTGGCGTCGGACAAGGACGCATCCGCGAGCCGGGCCGTCTTGAAGGAGAGGGTGGGCTTCTTGAAAGCCCCCTTCAGCATCTTCTGCAAGGCGGCGCAGCCGCTGAGCGTGGTGAGTCCAAGGACGGCCAGGACGAGAAGGGCACGTTTCATGGTGGGCATGGGCGTATCACCGGACGCCCCTTCTCCGCGCGGGATTCAATCCAATGCCGTGGGAGGTGGTATGTGGGGAGCCTCCCGTACCCAGATGGAGGCACCCTTGTCCGGGGTCCGTGCACACATCTCCTCCCATCGTCCGCCCTGGCGCGCCTTGCTGGCCCTGGGGCTGCTGGCTGCGGCATCGGTGTCCTGCTCCAAGAGCAGCCAGGACCCCGCGGAGCGGCGAACGCTGTCGTTGAAGCCCTGCCGCCTGGAGGGGCTGGCCACGCAGGCCCAGTGTGGGACCTTCGAGGTCTTCGAGGACCGGGCGGCTCGCACGGGCCGCAAGATTCCCCTGCGCGTGGTGGTGGTGCCGGCGCTGGCCGCGCAGCCGCAGCCGGATCCGTTGGTGCTGCTGGCGGGAGGCCCGGGCCAGGCGGCGTCGCGTTCGACGCAGGTATTGATGGCGGTGGAGCGCATCCGCCGCAAGCGCGACATCGTGCTGGTGGACCAGCGAGGCACGGGGGACTCGAATCCGCTGAACTGCAAGACGGACTCGCCGGAAGAGGGGCTGTCCGCGCGGCTCGAGGAGGGCAAGGCGGCGGAGGAGGTGCGCAAGTGCCGCGAGGGCTGGGACGCCGACGTGCGGCACTACACCACGCCCGTCGCCATGGATGACCTGGACGAGGTCCGCCAGGCGCTGGGCTACGAGAAGCTCAACCTCTGGGGCGTGTCCTACGGCACGCGCGCGGCGCTCGTGTACATGCGGCAGCACCCGGAGCGCGTGCGGACCGCCATCCTGGATGGCGTGGCGCCCATGGGGTTGTACCTGCCGCTGTTCGCGCCCCGCGACGCACAGCAGGCGCTGGATCGGCTGCTGGCGAACTGCGAGGCGGACGCGGCGTGTACCCAGGCGTATCCGAACCTGCGGTCCAGGACGGAGGCGTTGCTGACGACGCTGGAGACCACGCCCGCGCGCACCCAGGTGGCGCACCCGCGCACCGGCGTGTTGGAGGAGGTCGTCCTGTCGCGCCGCGCCTTCCTGGCGCAGCTCTTCGCGCAGCTCTACAGCCCGGAGATGTCCTCCCTGGTGCCGTTGATGCTGGACCGGGCCACGCAGGGAGACTGGTCCCCCTTCGTCGCGCTCAGCGTGGGCCTGACGGAGAACCTGGGACGCACCGTGAGCCATGGCCTCTACTTCGCCGTCGTGTGCGCGGAGGACGCGCCCTTCTACGACGAGGCGGCGTTGGTGCGCGAGTCGCAGGGCACCTGGTTCGGTCCGACCATGGGCCGCGAAGTCCTCTCCGTCTGCGCGGACTGGCCGCGTGGGAGCCTGCCCCAGGGCTACCGCGAGCCGGTGGTGTCGTCGGTGCCCACGCTGCTCTTGTCGGGCGAGCTGGACCCGGTGACGCCGCCCGCGTGGGCCGAGGAGGCGAAGCGCACGCTCTCCAACAGCCTGCACGTGGTGGTGCCCGGCGTGGGCCACAACACGATTGGCGCGGACTGCGCGCGCACGCTGATGCTGGACCTGCTGACCCAAGGGAGCGTGGAGGGGCTGTCGTCCGCGTGCGGCACCAACCTCTCCCGTCCTCCCTTCTTCACCTCCTTCGCCGGCCCGGTGCCTTGAGGACGCGCGCGCCATGATTGAAGCCAGGAACCTGCACAAGCGCTTTGGCAAGAAGGTGACGGCGGTGGAGGACGTGTCCTTCACCGCGGAGGACGGCGTCATCACCGGCCTGCTGGGCCCCAACGGCGCTGGCAAGACGACGACGATGCGCATGCTCTACACGCTGGTGCGGCCGGACCGCGGCACCGCGCTGGTGGACGGCGTGGACGTGGTGCAGCGACCGCAGGAGGCCCGGCGGGCGCTGGGCGTGCTGCCGGACGCGCGTGGCCTCTATCCGCGCCTCACCGCCCGCGAGCACGCGCGCTACTACGGCGAGCTGCACGGCCTGTCCGGCGCCACGCTGGACAAGCGCGTGGATGAACTGCTGGACCTGTTGGACATGCGGGACATCGCGGACCGCCGCACGGAAGGCTTCAGCCAGGGCCAGCGCGTGAAGGTGGCCATGGCGCGGGCGCTGGTGCACGGGCCTCGCAACGTGCTCTTGGACGAGCCCACCAACGGGCTGGACGTCATGAGCACGCGCTCGGTGCGCACGCTGCTGCGGCGGCTGAAGGATGAAGGCCGGTGCGTGGTGTTCTCCAGCCACGTGATGCAGGAAGTGGCCGCGCTGTGTGACCGCATCGTGGTGGTGGCACACGGGCGGGTGGTGGCGGACGGGACGCCGGACGCGCTGCGCGCGAGCACGGGCAAGGACAGCCTGGAGGAGGCCTTCGTGGCCACCATCGGCACGGACCAGGGGTTGATGCAATGAGCGGGCTGTCCTTCTCCGTCTTCCGCAAGGAGTTGAAGGACCACCTGCGCGACCGGCGCTCGGTGCTCACCTCGTTGATGTGGCCGCTGATTGGTCCCGTCGTGTTCATGGTGATGTTCAACCTGCTGGCCTCCTGGTACCGGCAGGACCGGCCGCTGGCGCTGCCGGTGGTGGGGCGGGAGCATGCCCCCAGCCTGATGGCCTTCCTGGAGCGCTACGGAGCGCAGCTGGAAGAGGCGCCGGAGGACTACGAGTCGCGCATCCGGGCGGGCTCGCTGGACGCGGTGCTGGTGGTGCCGGACGACTACGCCGAATCGTACTCCGCCGGGCGCACCGCCGAGGTGCAGCTCGTGGTGGACAGCTCGCGCCAGTCCGCGCGCCAGTCGGTGCTGCGCGCGCGGCGGCTGCTGGAAGCGTACGCCCACATGCTGGGCAACCAGCGCCTCTACGCGCGAGGCGTCTCGCCGGACCTGGCCATTCCCGTGCGGGTGCAGGAGGCGGACCTGTCCACGCCGGAGCGCACCGCGGCGGGGCTGCTCAACATGGTGCCGCTCTTCCTGGTCATCGCCGCCTTCGCGGGCGGCATGCAGGTGGCCAGCGACGCCATGGCGGGTGAGCGCGAGCGTGGCTCGCTGGAACCCCTGCTGCTCAACCCGGCGCCCCGGAGCGCGGTGGTGACGGGCAAGTGGCTGGCCACCGTGGTCATGGCCATCGCGGCGGTGCTGATTACGTTGGTGGCCTACATGCTGGTGGTGCGGCGCGTGCCCTTGGAGGACCTGGGGGTGAAGGCCCGCTTCGACGCGCCCGCCGCCCTGGGCATGGCCGCCGCCGTGCTGCCGCTGGCCCTGGCCGCCTCCGCCGTGCAGGTGTGGGTGTCCACCTATGCACGCTCCTTCAAGGAAGCGCAGACGTATCTGTCCCTCCTGATGGTGGTGCCCATGCTGCCGGGCATGGTGCTGGCCCTGTCTCCGCTCCAGCCGAAGATGTGGATGTTCGCGGTGCCGGTGCTGGGCCAGGAGGTGCTCGCGGGCGAGGTGATGCGCGGTGAGCCGCTGGGCGCGCTGCCGTTCCTCATCGCGGGCGTGTCCAGCATCCTGCTCACGGTGTTGTCGCTGGCGGTCACCGCGCGTTTGTTGTCCCAGGAGCGCATCGTCTTCGGCCGGGGCTGACGAGGGTCCCCATCGCGCCGCTGTTGCGTTACGCTCCGCACAACCTCTCAGGTGCCACTGTCGGCGGGTGGCGCTTGGGCGGCGGCCTGACATGACAGCCACGCGCCTTTGCCTTCCAATGGGGCCAGATGAAGCCAGAGCAAGACGCCTTGTTCCCTCCCGCGCCAGTATCCGTGGCCACCTCCGGGGGGCAGCCCCGATTCGGTACCTACCAGGGTGAGCTGCCTGAAGTGGACCTGCCGCGCCTGCAAGGGCAGTGGGCCCCGGGCCGCACCACGCGTCTGCTGAAGCGCAAGCGTTGGCACTACACCTTCGCGGCCACGCCCGAGGTCGCCGCGCTCTTCGCGGTGGTGGACCTGGGCTACACGTCGAGCGCCTTCGCGGTGGCCCTGGACTTGCGCGAGCGCAAGCCGCTGTGTGACGTGAGCTTCCTGGGCACGCCCGGCCCCATGGTGGTGCTGGGCGACAAGCCCGGTCAGGGCCTCAAGGCCTCCTTCCGCACGCTGGGCGGACGGCTGTCGGTGCAGCGCGGCGAGAACGACGAGCGCTACCGGGTGGCGGTGGACGTCAGCCGGCTGCGCACCGGAAGCCTCCAGTCCTTCCAGTGGGAGGGCGACATGATGGTGGCCGGCGGCCCGCCCGCGCTCACCGTGGTGGCGCCAGTGGAGGGTGACGGGCTGGTCAACGTCACCATGAAGAGCAATGGCCTGCTCACCTTCGGCAGCCTGGAGGCGGGCGGGAAGCGCTTCCGGTTGGATGGAGGTGTGGGCGGCATGGATTACACGCAGGGCTACCTGGCGCGGCACACCGCGTGGCGATGGGCCTTCGCGTCGGGGCGGCTGGCGGACGGCACGCCGGTGGGCATCAACCTCGTGGAGGGCTTCAACGAAGGCAACGCGGACGCCAACGAGAACGCGCTGTGGCTGGGGGACAAGCTGTACCCGCTGGCGCGCGCCCGCTTCGAATACGACGCGAAGGACCTGATGGCGCCGTGGCGGCTGGCGACGGTGGATGGCGCGGTGGACCTGCGCTTCCAGCCCCTTCATGTGCACCGCGAGGACCGGAACCTGCGCCTCGTCGTGAGCCACTTCGCGCAGCCGGTGGGCTTCTTCAACGGCACGGTGCGCGTGGGAAGCCGCACACTGGAGTTGTCCAACGTCCCCGGCGTCACCGAGGATCAGGACATGCTCTGGTGAGGTGCGCGACCCCCCCGTGAGGAGTCGCGCCTCTCAGGGCAACGGGACGCTGTAGACGCGCTCGGACGTCAGGCGGCCTTCAGGAAGGAGGCGTTCCGTCCACTCCAGCGCGCCGCTCGTGGTTGCCCGTGCCTCCTCGGTGTCGGTACCCGTGGTGACGGTGAGGGCTCGTGGCCCGGCGGCGGGCGTCCGGCGCAGCACCACCTCCGTGGGCGCGGCGGGCGTCTCCGCCGGACGGTAGACGTCGAACAGCACTTCGGACGCGTCGCCCGTGAGCAGCCCTTCGCGCACGCCCCTGCGGACCATCGCCTCGGTGGCGAGTCCTCGCTTCGAGGTGAATGTCCCCTTCAGCGGCCGGGTGCCCTGCCGCCCCTCATAGCGGTACACCTTGCTGGGCGTCTCGCGCGGAGGGGGCTTGGGTGGCCGCTCGCGCCGGAGCGTCACCTGGAGCGTGAGGTTGCCGTTTTCGGCATGGGCGTGGCGCTGCTCCTGCAACTGGCCCGCGTCATCCGTGATGGTGGTGACGGTGCGGTCCTCCGCGCGTGGGCCATTCGGGGCCCCTGGCAGCAGCAGGCTCGTGGAGGCTTCCGTGCGCTGCGCACCCGCTTCCAAGCTCCGCCCGGTGCGCCAGTCGAAGCCCGCGAGCCGGCCATCCAGCTTCAGCACCCGAAGTTCCGCCATGGGCGCGGGCGCCCGCGGCGGGCCCGGCACCTGGAGCGTGGAGGCCAGGCCCGTCGTGATGCGCTGGAAGGTGCGCGCGTAGCCGGGCTCGTCATGCGCGCAGAGCAGGGGCAGCGCGGGGCTCGCGCTCACCATCAGCTTCAGCCTGCCCGCGCTCACACTGTCGCCAGGCGAGGCCACTTCATAGTCCACGTCCACGAACATGACCGGCGCATCCGCGACCACCGAGACGTCCGTGGGAGTCAGGCTCCGCACGGTGACGCCCTTGTGGCCCTGCACCGCCTTCGCCACCGCGAGCACCGCGCCCGCCGCGTCGATGGGCCGCTCGTACACGAAGCAGCCCAGCGTGGCCTCGGTGCCCAGGGGAATCTCCAGACGTGTGGAACCTTCGTGCCGCGTCAGCTTGGGCGCCGCCACGGCTTCGACCTCGGCGGTGAAGATGCCCTCCGTGGAGTTCACGCGTTGCTTCGGCAGGGGCTCCAGTTCACGTGAGAAAGGGCCGGACGGCGGCCTCGGTGGGGGCTCCGGCGCGGCGGGCGTTTGCGGCGCGGGTGGCGCTGGCCGCACCGTCGTCACGGCGGGCCCGGCGCATGCCAGGGCGAGACACATCAGGGGGGCGAATCTCCGCATCATGCCTCACGTGCCCAGGAGCGCCGGCGGCCGTCAGCCCTCCAGGGGGGAACTGGTGATTCTGACTGCGCGGTCCTCTTGGAAGTTGCGACGCACGAAGCTCTTCAGCACGGCGGGCGTGGGGACGCGAGCGGGCTGAAGGACTTCCAGGTTCACGAGCTCTCCCTGGCGAGGCTCCGACGCGAGCGCCGCCACGGTATCCGCCAGCTCCGGCCCCTCGGCAAGCAGCAGCTCCGACAGGCGCTGGCTCCGCTGCTCGAGCAGCTTCCGTTCGGACGCGCTCGGGGGACGGAGCGCCAGCGTGTCGAACGTCTCCTGCATGAGGTAGGGCAACCGGGCACCGTCGATGGAGCGCGTGTAGGCGAACGCGAGCAGCAGGTCGTTTCCTCGCAGGTTGATGCAGAGCACCCGCATGCTGGAGACGATGGGCTCTTTCAGATGGACCTCGCGCAGCAGCCGGAGCTGAATCAGGTCCGCCACCACACGGCACGTGCCTCGGTCCTCGCGGGAAATCGGGTACCCCTGCGCGATGAAGGTGCTCGGCGCGCGGGTGTGCTGCTCGACGGGGTAGATGGCCGTCTCGGTCACGGAGGCCACGGCTTCCTCGGGCAGCGCGGGAGGGAGCCGATAGGCCGTGTCCACCAGTCGGCGCGCCTCATCGACGGTCGTTGCGCCCGTGAAGACGAGCGAGATGTTCGAGGTGACGTAATGCCGGGTGTAGAACGCCAGGAGGTCGTCACGGGTGATGCGCGCGCGCGACTCGGTGGTCCCAATGAGGGCGTTCTCCAGTGCCACACTCTGGAACATCGCCTCCTCCACGTGTGTGGACAGGCTCATCCGGGAGAAGTGGTAGATGCTCTCCGTCTTGATGATGCCCAGCTCGCGCTCCAGGCGCTTGCCCCCGGGAATCTCGGGACTGGTCACCATGCGCAGCACGTCGCGCGCGAGCGCAGGGAATTCCTTGGCGGGCGCGTCGAGCGCGTAGATGGTGGACTGCGCCGAGGTGAAGGCGTTGAGTGTGCCGCCCGTCGCCTCGACCCGGTTCCGCAGTTCGGTGCCCGCGAGGTCGTGGCTGCCATGGAACACCAGATGTTCCAGCAGGTGCGCGAGCCCCTCCTTCCCGACGGGGTCACGCGATGCGCCCGAGCGCACCACGAGGCGCAGGGACGCGGTGGCCACCCCTGTCTGGGGCACCACCACGAACTCCGTGCCGTCGGGCAGCCACTCGGCGGTGAGGGCCGGGGCGTTGGCCACCGGCGGGGCCCGGCCCTCGGCGGAAGGCGCCGCGCAGAGCAGCGCGAGCAAGCAGGCCCAATGACGAGCGCGGGGCATGTTCATCGCCGTCCCCCTCCACGGATGCGTGATTTCGAAGCGGGCCGCGGCGTCTGATACGGCGTGAAGAGCAGATGAACGAGCCGAGCCTCGCTCAGCCAGGGTTGGACGCGCCGGGAGAATTCCTCGGCCGAGAGCGCGGCGAGCGAGGTCTCCACTTCCGGGGAGTACCATGCCGGTGTCTGGATGCTGCTGGCGAGCTGGAGGGCCACCGCGCGCGGGTTCGGGTCTTCGAGCCGGAGGCGGGCCAGCGCCGAGCCATGGCTGGTCGCGTACTCCTCGGGTGTCACCCGGCCTTCGCGCACCGCGGCCACTTCCTGCAGAAGGAACGGCCCCAGGTCCAAGGCCGAAGGGTCATTCGCGGGGAGTGTCAGCACCAGCGCATCCATCCAGGGGGTCAGCATGGGCGCCGCCTCCTGGGCGTAGCCGACGCCCATGGTCCGGAACCTGCGCTCCATGCGGCGTTGGAGCAGCGGCCCCACCACCCGCAGGACGGCGGCCTCTTCGGGTTGGGTGATGTGGACCGGGTAGGCGAGGACGTTCACGTCGCTCATCGAAGGGAGCTGCGCCTTGCTGGGCAGCTTCGGTGTGAGCCGGGCCACCGGCGCGGCTACGCCGCCGCGATAACGCGCCACGGCCCGGCGGAGCGCGGGGGCGTCGAAGGCCCCCGCCGCGATGACGGTCGCGTTCCGGGGATTGAAGGCGCTCGACATGTGGATGGCCACATGGCGTTCCGTGAGGCTCTGCACGCTCGAGGGAGACGGAGGGGGCGGCGCCGCATAACGCGTGTCACTGGAGAGGGCTGACGCGAGTCGTGCCTCCAGGAAGTCGTGCGTGTCCGTCAGGCCGGGGTCCTGCGCGGTCCGCTCGATGGCCTGCTCCAACTTCGAGGCGTCCAGCCTGGCATCCAGCAACATGCCCAGCAGCCGCTGGGCGAGCCGGTCGAAGTCGCGGTGATGGACTTCGAGGATGAAGGCGCTCTGCCGCAGTCCGGTGAGGAGCTCGAGCGAGGCGCCCGCCCCGAACAAGTCCCGCACCAGGTCGTCATAGCGGCCACGCAGGTTCGCCTCCAGCATGGCGTGCTGGGTGAGGCGGGTGAGCCCGTGGCTCCCCGCTTCGTCGAACCGGCCGCTCTGGAAGGCCACGACCAACGTGGCCGTCCGGGAGTCTTCGCGGGGCGCCAGGATGAGCTGGGCGTGTTCGGGGGTCTCGCGTGAGCGCAGGACCTCGAAGGGGGCGGCTGTGGCGAGCCCGGCGGACAACAGCATGCAGAGGGCCGCGGTGAGTGACGCGCGTTTCATGGTGTGCCTCGAACCGCCTGCGCGCTTTCCGGGGAGGGGCTTCGCGTCACCCGGGGGCCCGCGGCGGTCTCCTCGACCGTCAGGCCGTTGAGGTTCGCACGGTGCACCGTGAGCGCGTAGCGCGCGGCCCATTCGGGGTCCTGCCTGCGAGGCCAGAGGTGTCTGAGCCGCTGCCCCCACCATTCGAGGTCATGCCCACTGAAGAGGGCATCCTGGGATGCGGGGAGGACGGGGGCGGAGGGGGTTTCAGCGACCTCGCTCCCACTCTCCGCGGCGGCGGGCGCGTCCTGCGTCTTCGCACCGTCCACCCACACGAGTGAACGCTGACCTTCGTGCCAGGTCGTGGCGTCCACCCGTTTCCCGGTGGCGTCGTAGGTCGTCCAGTCTCCGCTCCGCCTCCCTCGCTCGTAGTGGCCTTCCACCCGCTTGCGTCCGGTGGAGAAGAAGAGTGCGTAGGGGCCATGAAGGTGCCCGTGCTCGTAGTTCTGGAGCTCTTGGAGGACACCGTCTTCCGCCAGCGTCTGCGTCGCGCCGTGGAGCTTGCCCTCGGCGAATGCCTGCCTCATCACCAGGGCGCCCGATTCGGCGTAATGGAGCCATTCGCCAGCGGGCAGGTCGCCCCGGTATTGACCTTCCACTTGCAGTCGCCCGGTGGCATCCCAGCGGCGATAGGGGCCCTTTCGTGCGCCCTGCGTCCAGGTGGTCTCCTCGCGCAATCGGCCTCGTTCGTCCCGGAGCCATGAAGTGCCCTCGTTCTTGTCCTCGGCATTCGCGCACCAGTCGAGCACCCAGCCATCAGGTCGCACCACGCGGTGCGCCTGCGTGGTGGGCGTGCAGGGGGACTTCTGCGAGACGTACATGGATTGCGCGCCGACGAGGATGACGCCCACCATCGCCAGTCCACCGACACGCGGTGAGAGCAGCGCAGGGGGGCGGGTGGCGGCGGGGGGCACTCCAGGGC
>NZ_VHLC01000170.1:0-11077 GCF_006547355.1 Myxococcus sp. AB036A
GGGATGGTGGGGCGGCGGCGATGGGCAATCGGGGTGTTGGCGTTCGGGCTTCTCCTCGTGGGGTGCGGGGAGAGGGCGCACGCGGCAGCCCGCGCCCCGGGCTTGGAGGTGGCGGGGTCGTCTGCAGGTGAGGGCGAGGGGGTCCTGGCGTGGACGCGTCCGCTGGTTCTGGGGGACAGCGAAGCGCCACATGCCGTGGTGGCTCCCGACGGGGACGTCCTCGTCGCGGCGACCTACCGTGAGCCTCTGGACCTTGGGGGAGGCTCCCTGCCCTTCAACCACGTATCAAGAGCGCCGCACCTGCTGGTGGCGCGCTTCTCTTCGGAAGGCACCCTGCGCTGGGCGCATGGGCTGACACCGGAGACAGACACCACGCGCGCGCACGTGGGCGGGCTCACCGTGGATGGCGAAGGCAACGCGTGGCTGGGCGGCGTGTCTGCAGGCTTCGCGCAGGGCGCGGTGAAAATCCCGCCCGGAGCGTTCCTGGCCCGGCTGTCGCCCCAGGGCGCGCTGGAGCGCGTGCGGAACTTCGACGGCACGGGTGCGCTCACCGTCAATGCGCTCGCGCCGGACGGCGCTGGCGGCGTGGTGCTGGTGGGAGACTTCCAGGGCCAACGCGACTTCGGCGACGGCGTGAAGGAATCTCCACAGGGCCAGCGCTCCGCCTTCGCGGTGAGCCTGGACGCCAGCGGCCAGACGCGCTGGAGCCGCACCTGGGCCGCGGAGAGCGAAGGTCTGGTGACGGCCCGGGCCGTGGCGGTGGATGTCTTTGGCGGCGTGCACGTCGCGGGGGCCTATGCGGGTTCCGTCTGCTTTGGCGGGCCGACGCTCGTCACGGTGCGGCAGCGCACGCCTTTCGTGCTGAAGCTGTCTTCGGACGGCGTGCACGCCTGGAGCCGGGACTTGCGCGGCACCGAGGGCACCGCCAATGCCCTGGCGGTGGGGCCTGACCGCGTCTTCGTCGGTGGGAACTTCTCCGGGCGCTTCTACTTCCGGGGGAAGCCTCACACCTCCAGCGGCTATCAGGGCTTCGTGGCTGTCTTTGATACCCATGGCAAGGAACGCTGGGCGCGCTCCTTCGCGGCCACCGCCACCGCGCTGGCCACGGATGATGCCGGGCAGCTCACCCTGGTGGGCTCGCATGATGGCGGACTGGATTTGGGCGGCGGCGGCGTGCCCGCGGGCCTCTACGTGGCCCGGTTCCACCCGGAGGACGGCGCCTCGCTCTGGGTGCGCAGCTTCACCAGTCCAAGCCCCACCCTGGCGCGCACGGTGGCGGTGGATTCGAGCGGCTACGCGGTGGCGGCGGGCGCGTTGGCGCGCTCGCATCCAGAAGGCACGCCCTACCCTCGCCCTCGGGATGGATTCCTCCTGCGACTGAGGCCCTGAGGAGGAGCCGGCTTCAGCACATGAGCAGCACGGCCCTGCTGTCCACATTGAGGACCTGGGGCCCCGCGGGCAGCGCCACCAGCGGCGTGTCCCAGTGCGAGTGGCCACAAATCACCAACAGGTCGTCACGGGCCGGCAGGCCCTCCCGGATGGCCGCGCTTCCACGCATGCGCGTTCCAGGCACATCGGGTCCCTGGTGGAGCACCAGCAGCTCCGGGTCCTGCCGAATGACGTCACGAAGGCTCCGAAGAAACGCCTCTTCGTCGCGCCGGCCGGGCTTGTCCGGACGGCCGATGATGCCGCTCACGCCGCCCACCCGAAGCCCATCCACATCCACCACGTCGCCGTCGAGCATCTGCTGCTCCGGACGCTGGCGGAAGAACTGCGCCCGCTCGCGCGCGGTGCCAAAGGTGTCGTGATTTCCCGCCACGCCCGCCACCCAGCGAAACTGCTGTCCAAAGGCATCCCATACGGAGCGCACGTCCCCGGATGCCCCCCGAACTAGCGCGGCGTCGTCGGAGAACAGGTCCCCCGCCAGCACCACACCCGTGTGCTCGAGCGGGGGCAACATGCCCTCCGCACTCAAGGACGCGAGCCCATCCGCCAGGACTTCTCCCAGCAGGGCCACCGCGCCTCCCAGCAGCGCGCGAGGCGCCACTCCCTGCAGGTCCGACGTCACCACCAGGGCATCCAGCCCCGCTGGCAGTGCGTCGACCTTCCCCTGTAGGAGGGGCAGGTTCTGGGTTTCGGTTCCACCTCGGGGGGCCGCGGTGAGGTAGGGCCACAGGTACAACGGTTCCGCTTCGAGCTTCAGGATTCGCATGGCGCCCAGGGTCGCCCCGGGCAGCGCCTTCCTGACAGCCACGGTTCGCCCCGGCTGGGGCCACGACCTCAGGCCCCAGCGAATCAAATACGCAGACAGCGATTAGAACAGCCGCAGCAGGGTCAGCGAGACATTCGCCGTGGCGGAGCGCACGCCGCCGAGGATGCACTGGGTCACCCCGGGCACGGACGACACGTCCATCGTCTTGATGGCGAGCGCGTTCTCATACCGGCCGCTGGAGACCCGGCCCAGCAGCGTCACCATCGTCATCCCCATCGGCCGCACATCCACCCCACCGAGGAACTCGATGACGCTCTCCGAGCCGTCATTCCAGGTCACGGTGTTCTGGGTGGGCACGCTCGCCATCAGGCAGCTCGCCACGCCATTCCCGGTGATGGTGAACGAACCCAAGGCAATCCCGGGGTCCGTCGCGTCCAGACAGGACGAGAACTGCCCCGAGCCCGTCACGTCCACCAGGCGGGCGAAAAGCGAGATGGCCGGCGTGTAGTTCTGGCTCTGGTTTCCCTGCATGCACTCGACCAGGGTGAACTCGGGTGGGGGAACCTGCGCGAACGCCGCCGCGGGAGCGACCGTGAACGCCAGCGCGGCAATACCACTCACGCAACTGGCAACAGCGAATGAGGACTTGAGAGACAGACGCTTCATGGCGACCTCCAATGCAGCGGGGGGAGGCGCCAAGATTGAGAGGCAGCCTGCAGGCAGCCATTGCCTTGGAGAGCCGGCGCCCGTCATGCGCTCGCCAGTCTCCTCGGCCGGCTCTCAGAAATTGAAAGGCGGGCTCAGTTCGCGTGCAGCCACTCGCGCAGCTTGGTGGTGGTCAGCGCGATGGCGCCTCGCGCCGCCGGCGTCTGCGCCAGCGCGTTGAGCATGACGAAGTCGTGATGCGTCCCCAGGAAGCGGACCTGGGTGACGTTGACGCCCGCCTCGGAGAGCTTCGCCGCGTAGGCCTCGCCCTCGTCACGCAGCACGTCGTTCTCGTCGGTGATGATCAGCGCGGGGGGCAAGCCCTTGAGCAGGTCCAGTGACGCCCGCAGCGGGGACACATGCGGGTCCACGCGCTTGCCGGCCTCCGGCAGATAGGCATCCCAGAACCACTTCATCGCCTTGCGCGTCAGCCATGGCCCCTCCGCGAACTCCTGGTAGGAGCCGCTGTCGAAGTTGGCGTCAGTGACGGGATAGAAGAGCACCTGGAAGCGGATGGACGGCCCCCCGCGCTCCTTCGCGAGCATGCTGACGACGGTCGCCATGTTCCCTCCGACGCTGTCTCCCACCAGCGCCATGCGGCGGGCATCCACGTTGAATTCGTCCGGGTGCTCCGCCACGTACTTCGTCGCGGCATAGGCCTCTTCGATGGCCACGGGGAACTTGTTCTCAGGCGAGCGGCCATAGTCCACGAACACCGCGGCGACATTGGCCCCCTTGACCAGCTCCCGCACCAGCCGCTCGTGCGTCCTGGCATCTCCCATCACCCAGCCCGCGCCGTGGACGAATATCAGCACCGGCAGGCGCTCCTTGCTCCCCTTCGGCCGGAAGAGCAGCGTCCGAACGGAGCCCCTGGGCCCCACGGGCAGCTTGCGCTCCTCCACGTCCGCGTCTGGCATGGACACTGGAATCGACTGCGCCTCGAGGAGGACTTCCCGTGCCTGCTCTGGCGTCAGGGTGTACAGCGGCGGGCTGTTCGAGGCCGCCAGGTCCGAGACGAACTTCTGCGTGGAAGGGTCCAGGTTCATGCGCGCTGCTCCTTGGTCCGGCGCCCGAGGACGGACGCCGCCGGAAAGGTGCCAACCCAGGCGCGAGCGTCAGCAACCATGCGGGCAAGGACCCGGCGCGGCGCCAGCGGGCGCGGCAGGCCCTGTCTGGGCTAGACTCCGCGTTCGCATTCACAGAGGAGCGATGGATGAACCGCTTCGCGCTGCGCGACCTCACGGACCGCCTCGACGCCCAGACCCAACACGAGGACATCGTCCGCATCCTCGCCACCCGGGAGTTCCCCTGGGACGTCGAACAGGCGCTCAGCTTCGCGCTGTTCCGCACCTACGCGGTGCCCAGCATCGGCGTCCTCCTGCACGACACGGGCGAGTTCACCCAGCGCACCCAGAAGCGCTACGACGACACCGTGCTCATCCTGGACACCATCCTGGAGCACGGCATGGCCAGCCAGGAAGGCCGGAGCGCCTTCCGGCGCATGAACCAGATGCACGGCGCCTATGACATCTCCAACGATGACATGCGCTACGTGCTCTCCACCTTCGTGGTGATGCCCGTGCGCTGGATTGCAGACTTCGGATGGCGGCCACTCACGCCGCATGAAGTGACGGGATGGACGAACTACTACCGCGCCGTCGGCCGCCACATGGGCATCCAGGACATCCCGGAGACCTACGAGGCCTTCACCTCGCTCATGGACGGCTACGAAGCCAAACACTTCGCCTTTGACGCGCGCAGCAAGGCCGTCGCGGACGCCACCCTGGAGCTGCTCACCACCTTCCCGCCGACGAACCTCGCCCCCAAGCGGCTGGTCACCCTCTTCGCGCGCACGCTGATGGAGGACGCCCTGCTGGACGCGTTCCACTACCCCCACCCGTCTGGCCTCAGCCGCAAGGTGTTCCGTCTGGCGCTCAAGGCGCGCGGCACGTTCGTCCGCTACGCGCTGTCTCCAAAGAAGGAGCCCGCCTACGCCCGACAGCGCGCGAACATCCGCAGCTACCCGAATGGCTACGCCGTCGAATCCTTGGGAACCTTCCCCAGGACATGTCCCGTGAAGCATGGCGCCGCCGCGGAGGGCTCGCCTCCGCGCGCGCCGACCCAGGGCGGCCCCTGAGGCACCCGGCGTCCCACAAGGGCAGGCGCAAAAGTGGGAGAAAAGGCGCACACGGGAAACTTTCACCCACACACCCCGACAATCATTTCAAGAAACACATCGCGGGGCCGCGAAGGCCCACGGGGGAAACGCCATGTTCAAGGTCAAGCAGAACCACACGTTCCAGAATCCGATGCGGCAGCAGATCGACCAGACCACGCAGGGCAAGCAGAGCGACTACGCCCACGCGGTCGGCGGCGTGAACCAGATTCTCGACCGGAACAACATCGGCATCTCTTCGCGCTCCCAAGCCAGCGTCATCGACAACGTGAAGAAGGTGGAGACGGGGGAGCGCAGCGAGGTCAACGCCCACCAGCGCGAGGCCCTGAACTTCGGCCGGGACGCCTTCGAAAGCGCCAAGAAGGGCAACTACAAACAGGCGGGCGTGGAGGCTTTCGGCTCCACCGTCAATGGACTGGCCTCGCTGTTCAAGTCCATCTACACGGAGACGCCCAGCGAGAAGCAGGGCATCCCTCCCCACTGAGCTGACGCGCCCCAGCTCGCCGCCGCGCCTTCTGTCGTCTCCTCCGTCATTCCTGGAGCGAGCACGCCCGAACAGGTGAAGGCAAACGTGCAGTCCATGACGGTCGCGATTCCAGACGCCTTCTGGGAAGCACTGAAGAAGGAAGGGTTGATTGCGCGGAACGCGCCCGTCACCTCCGGGCCTGGGTTCATTGCCGGGTGAGCTGTTTTTGCTAGGCTCACCCGCGCGAGGTGGACATGGCCCGTATCGCCGACGGAGTGGGGGACATCGCGAGCGACTTCAAGTTCGCGGTGCGGATGCTCCGGAAGGACCCGGTCTTCACGCTGGTGGCCGTGCTGTGTCTGGCATTTGGGATTGGCGCCAACGCGGCCATCTTCAGCGTGGTGGATGCGGTGCTGCTCCGCCCGCTGCCCTACCACGAGCCAGGACAGCTCGTTCGCCTCTTCGAGACGACACCGGCGCGGGACCCGACGTGGCTGGGCTCGGTGTCGTGGCCCAATTACCAGGACTGGTCCACCCAGCTCCCCTCGCTGGAAGGCGTGGCCGCCTACGAATTCCAGGGCCGCAACCTGATGACGCCCGAGGGCGCGGAGCGCGTGAACGTGGTGGCGGCCACGGCCAACCTCTTCCAGCTCCTGGGCACGCCGCCCAAGCTGGGCCCCGGCTTCGCGCCCGGAGATGACCAGCCCGGGGCCGCGCCCGTCGTCGTCATCGGCGAGGGCCTGTGGCAGCGCCGCTTCGGAGCCGACCCGGGCCTCGTCGGGCGCACGCTGACGCTGGACGGACAGCCGCACACCGTGGTGGGCATCCTGCCCACGGCGGTGGGCTTTCCCGCGGGGGCCCGGATGGAGGTCTTCATCCCCTTCGTCCCCTCCGCGGACCGGGTGGACAACCGGGGCTCGCACTTCCTGAGTGTCCTCGGGCGGCTGCGCCCGGGTGTCCCGCCCCAGACGCTCGCCGCGGAGCTGAAGGAAGTGGCGCGCCGCATCGAGGAAGAGCACCCCGCGCAGCAAGCCGGGCGGAGCGCCGCGGCGGTGTCCCTGGCGGAGACGGTGACGGGCAACGTGCGGCCCACGCTGCTGCTCCTGCAGGGCGCGGTGCTGCTGGTGCTGCTCATCGCATGCGCCAACGTGGCCAACCTGCTGCTCGCCCGGACCTCCACGCGGCAGCAGGAGATTGCCATCCGCTTCGCACTGGGCGCGAGCCGGGGACACATCGTGCGGCAGCTCCTGGTGGAGAGCCTGCTGCTGTCGCTGCTGGGCGCGCTGCTGGGCGTGCTCCTGGGCGCCTGGGGTGTGAACGCCATGGGCAACCTGGTCCGGGCGTCCTTCCCACTCACCGGGGACCTTCCCCTCAACGGGCGGGTCCTCGGCTTCCTGCTGCTGATCTCCGTGGGAAGCGCGCTCACCTTCGGCCTGACACCGGCGCTCCAGGCCACGCGCACGCCGCTGCGCGCCAGCCTCGCCGAGCCAGGGGCCAAGCAGTCTCCGTCGCGCGCGCACCACTACTTTCGCGGCGCGCTCGTCGTGACGGAGGTGGCCCTGTCGTTGGTGCTGCTCGTCGGAGCGGGGCTGCTGCTGCGAGGCTTCGTGAAGTTGCTGGGCACCGAGCCCGGGCTGGAGCCGCGCCACGTCCTCACCGCCCACCTGCCCATCACCCCGAACCAATACCCCCGGGAGGAGGTCGTCGAGCGCCTCTTCCAGCCCATCCTGGAGAAGGCCCGGACGCTCCCGGGCGTGGAGTCCGCGGCGCTCATCTCCCTCCTGCCCATCCAGACGGCGTGGACCAGCGGGGACTACGCCGTGGAGGGAGAGCTGCCGGCGGAGCCGGGCAAGACGCTGTTCGCGGAGTTCAGGACGACCAGCCCGGACCTGTTCAAGTCGCTGGGGATACCGCTGCTGGCCGGCCGCGACTTCACCGAGGACGACGGCCGCGGCGCCGAGCAGGTCGTCATCGTCAACCAGGCCCTCGCCCGCCGGCACTTCGCGGGAAGCGAGGCCGTGGGACGCCGGCTGCTCATCGGGGGCCAGCCCGTGGAAATCATCGGCGTGGTGGGAGACGTGCGGCAGGCGGGCCTGGACCAGCAGCCCCTCCCCGAGGTCCACCTCCCCTACAACCATCCGCGCTCCACGCTCTGGTACTTCCAAGCGGTGACGCTGGTGCTCAAGACACGCACGGCGCCCGCTGGCGTGGCAGCCACGCTGCGCGGCGCGGTGCGCACCGTGGACTCCGAGCAGCCGCTCTACAACATCCTGACCATGGAGGAGATCATCCAGCAGTCCGTGGCGGGACGGCGCCTGAGCCTCACGCTCCTGGGCGCGTTCGCGCTCATCGCGCTGGTGCTGGCCACCGCGGGCCTCTACGGCGTCATCTCCTACCTCGTCTCGCAACGCACCCAGGAGATTGGCATCCGCATGGCGCTTGGGGCGCCTCCGGGCCGGGTGGTGCGGCTGGTCATGGACCAGGGCATGAAGATGGCGGGCTTGGGAATCGGCGTGGGGCTCGTCGCCGCCTTCGGGCTGTCCCGCTACATGGAAAGCCTGCTGTACGGCGTCAGCGGGACGGACCCACTGACCTTCGGCGTGTTCGCCCTGTTGCTGGGCGGCGTGGCGCTGCTGGCCACCTGGCTGCCCGCGCGCCGCGCCTCCCGCGTGGACCCCATCATCGCCATCCAGAAGCGATGACGGGGCGCGGTCCCTCGCGCCCTGGGCCTCCAGGAGCGAGGGACACGGACGCCCGGCCTCAGGACGCTTCGCGCAGCGCTGTCAGCTCCTCCACGTCCTCGGGCACCGGGTCCAGCGCGGCCGACAGCGCAGGATAGGCGGCGAGCAGGTCCTCCACCTTGGCGCCGAACTGGAGCCACCCGACGATGCGCACCGCGTCCTCGTTGGTGATGCACACCCGGCGCAACCGCCGGTTCACCACGAAGTGACGCTTGCCCTCGGGCGTGTCGAACGCATAGCCCCGCAGCAGCTCCGCCGCGGAATAGCCCCGGTCCGAATCCTCGACCTCGGCGAAGGCCTTCTTCAGGGCGTCCCGCCCGTAGCGGCTGAGCAGCAGCAGCAGGTGCTCCCGGTCCACCCAGTGCCCGTGCTGGTAGACCTTCCGCTCGCGCTTGAGGCGGTTGTAGCGCTCCAGCATGGCCTGCGCGCCAGCCGCGTCCAGTCCCGTGGCGGGCTCGTATTCATAGAAGAGGTCCAGCACGGTGTCCGTGCGCGGCTTGAAGGCCTTCACGCCGAACTGCTCGGGTGACAGGTGGATGGGCGCGTTGTGCTCGAAGACGAAGGTCCCCGTTCCCTCCGAGTGCAGGATGTCCGAATGCCCCAGCAGGAACTGGACGGTCTCCTCCGCCTCGGCCTCCGTCTCCGTGGGGAAGCCGAAGAAGTTGAAGGTGTGGCTCCAGATGCCCGCGTCGTGCGCGAACTGGAGATTGTCCACCATCACCTTCTGCGTGTTGTTCTTGCGCATGTGGCGCTGCACGCGCTCGGACGCCGTCTCCAGCCCGATGTAGAGCGAGCGGAAGCCAATGTCGTGCATGTTCTGGAAGTCTTCCCGCGTGAAGTACTTCTCGAACTTGTAGAGCGCGGTGAAGAAGTAGCGCCCCTTGGGGACGGCGGGCGGCAACATGCGGAAGAGCTTGGGTGGCAGCGCCTCGTCGTTGAACGCGAAGTGCCGGACGCCATGGCGCGCGTTGAGCACCTCCAGGTCCTTGGCAATCATCTCGGGCGCGCGCATGCGGTAGCGGTCGCCGTAAATCATGCCGTGGTAGCAGAACGCGCACTTCCCCCAGTAGCAGCCGCGCGTCGTCAGCAGCGGCAGGACAATCTCGGGGGACAGGTATTCATCCAGCGGCAGCCCCCCGAAATCCGGCGTGGGGACCTCGCTCATCGGTAGTGAGTCCCCCAGCGGCGTCAGCACCAGGTTCTCACCCTCCATGAAGGCGAAGTTGGGCGGGCGGTCTCCCCGTGGGTCTTCCACGGACAGAAAGCGGTCCAACGGGCGCTCGCCCTCGTACCGGCAGATAAAGTCGAAGCACCTGCCGAACAGCTGGGTGACCCACGTGCTCTCCTTCTCCACCAGGCGGGAGAACACGCTGCCCCCCACCAGCACCGGGACGTCCGGATGGCGCTGCTTCAGCACACGGCAGAGCGTGAGTCCCGCGACAATCTGCTCGGTGCCGATGATGGACACGCCGAAGTAGCGAGGTAGCTGCTTGACGCCCGCGACCTGCTCCTCGAAGAACGCGATGAAGGGGTTGGCGTTGCGGTTGTCGATGAAGGCGAGCAGTGACGGAATGGAGCCCAGGACGTCGCCGTCCTGGAGTGACGTCGTCCCCACCTCGATGACAGGCTCCGCCGCGGAGAACGCCGCGAGCAGCGCTTTGAGCGCGTCCACGCTGTCCTTGAAGCTCTCCACCGTGCCGTAGGTATCGCCGGTGCGCAGCCCCTCCACCTGGACGATGAGCTGCTCATACTCCTCCAGCGTCGCCAGCGCCTGCAGGCACCGGGCGCGGTAGAGGCGGTGCTCATCCGTCAGCGCTGCGATGAAGCGCTCCAGCCGCGCCCGCGCCAGGGGCAGGCGCGCCCGGCTGATGAACCAGCGGTAGAAGACGACGTTCCAGTCGTCCTGGTGGACGCGGTGGCCCTTCTGCTCCAGGTAGGCCTTGAGCGACGGGGTGCTCAGGAAGGGCTGGAGCGGAGACCACTGCGGAGGGAAGACGAGATGAAGGTCCGGTCGCGAGCTGTCGCGGGCCTCCTGGGGGGTGTCACCGGGCCGCTGCGTCAAGGGCGTTTCCATGGGCCAGAACCTCCATGTGCTGGGCTGAACCGACAAGGCTGTGCGTCATCGCGCGCCGGGAGCGCTCCCATGAACTGAATGCCCCCGAAGAAGCGCTGCCTCCCAACAGGAAGGCAGCGCTGACAACAGACTTCGGTGGAGCTATGCGAGGCCCAGGTCCGCGACGAGCGACTGGAGCATCACCGGCTTGCCGCTGGCCATGGTGCCAGGCTTCACGACCTGCTGCTGTTGCTGTTGCTGCTGCTGCTGGACCTCGGTCGTCGGGAAGCTGACGTTGCTGACGCCAATGGTGTCATTCACCACGGGCTTCAGGGTCGCGGCGTTGCTGGCGAAGGCTCCGAAGAGCACCGTCAGGGCAGCCGGTGAGGCGAGTGCGCGAATCGTACGACGAGAACCCTTCTTCGAGTCGTCCATGCGTACCTCCGGGGGTGTTGTTTTGTCTGCGACCCGTTCAGGTCTTCACGCATCACCTGTCCGGGCGTCTTGATTGTCCATGGCCTTCTCACGACATATCAAGACGCGTCCCGGCAAAAACAAACACCCCACCATCACCACGACTGAATGACTTTGTCAGACACCGAAACGGCGAGCGCGGGCCTCCGGCGCACCGGGGCCTCGCGACGGGTTGGAGACAGGCGGCGCCGGGGACTCAAGGCGTCGGCTGTCTCATATACACATCTGACGCTGCCGACGAAGCTAGAAG
>NZ_VHLC01000171.1:0-10615 GCF_006547355.1 Myxococcus sp. AB036A
CGCTTGCCCTGGCTGGCCCCCACGCCCCGGTGATTGAAGCGCAGCGTCGGAAAGCCCGCGTTCGCCGCCGCCCAGACGAGCTCCGCCGCGATGACGTGGTCCATGCCGCCCCCTTCGTCCGGCCGGGGCGGAATCACGAGCAGCGGCGGCACCCGGCTTCCCCGGTGCGTGGTGCCCTCCATGACCTCCGCCCCCACCGGCACCAGCGTCGCGCGTTCGAGGAACTGACCTTTCTGGACCATGGCTCACCATAAACCCCTCCCCCCCTCGCGCGGCCGCGCACACGCACCATCCGACAAGAACCCACACGCGATTTCACGTCGAATCTTCTCCAACCGGAAACTTCCTGCTGGATTCGAGGACAATGGGGAAACACCCCCAGTTTCCGCAGGAGCCCCCACCCCATGAGCACCATCCAGCGCGGACGGAACAGCATCGCGCAGCCCCCCCGCAGCACCGCCGACCGCGTTCGTGGAAGTGGGTCGACCGCCACCAACACCGTGCAGCCTCCCGTGACGGGTGGCGCCGCTCAGCGGGGCGTCGTGGTGGATGGCTTCGACAGCCGCTCCGCGCAGACGCGCGCCGTGGGTGGCGTCTTCACCGCGCCCGCGGGCTCCAAGGACAAGGTCTTCGACGGCAAGCTGGTGGGCGCCGGCGGCCAGACGTTCGAGCCGAATACGCCGCTCAACCAGGTCCCCGCCTTCGTTCCGGCGAACAACCCGAACGCCACGGCGACGGTCGTCTACGTCAACGGCATCAGCACCAACAAGGACGGCCAGGCGCGCGAGCTGCAGGCCCTCGCGAACAGCACCGGCATGCGCGCCATCGGCGTGCACAACGCCACGTCCGGAATGCTCGCCGACGTCATCCAGGCTGCGAAGGACAAGCTGAACAAGGGCAAGAACCCCGCGGTCGACTCGCTGTCGGACATCATCTACTCCGAGCTGAAGGCGGGCCGTGACATCCACCTGATGGGCTACAGCCACGGCGGCCTCATCACCTCGCGCGCGCTGAAGGATGTCGGCAACCGGCTGCGCATCGAAGATGGGATGTCCAAGGCGCAGGTGGAGCAGCTGCTCAGCCGCGTCAACGTGGAGACCTTCGGCGCGGCGGCGACCACCTACCCGGACGGCCCCAACTACGTGCACTACGTCAACAACAAGGACGCCGTGCCTGTCATCTTCGGCCAGGGCAGCAAGGGCTGGACGCCGGGCGACCTGTTCCGTGACGCTGGCAAGGGCGCGCAGGTCCACCACTTCTCCGAGAAAGGCATGTTCAGCGGCGCCCACTCGCTGACGGAGACGTACCTGAACCACCGCGTCCCGTTCGAAGAGGGCCGCGCCGGCAACTTCTGAGTCACCCTTCCCTACCGGGAAACAGCGGAGGCCACGAGGTGATGAACCTCGTGGCCTCTTGCGTTTCAACCCGCGATTCGCAGCGGCGGGCTACACGGACTGCAGCACGTAGAACTTGAGGTACTTCCCCTCCGGGAACTGCAGGCGCACCGGGTGGTCCGGCGGCTGATAGCGCTCCTCGACGAGCGCCAGGTCCACGCCCGCCTTGAAGCCCGCCTCGCGCACCGCGCCCATGAAGTCGTCCGGGCTCACGCGCGCCGAGCACGACGCCGTCGCCAGCAGCCCACCCGGCCGGAGGATGGCCAGTGCCTGCCGGTTGAGGGACGCGTACCCGTCAATGGCCGCCTGCACCGCGCGCTGGCTCTTCGCGAAGGCGGGCGGGTCCAGGATGATGAGGTCGAAGGTGCGGCCCTCGTCCTTGAAGGACTGGATGATCTTGAAGACGTCCGCCGCCAGGAAGTCGTGCTTCTCCGCGGCGATGCCATTGCGCGTGAAGTTCTCCCGAGCCAGCGCGATGGCGTCCGGGTCCTGATCCACGGAGAAGACGCTGTTGGCCCCGCCCAGCGCCGCGTTGACGGAGAAGCCACCGCTGAAGCTGAAGCAGTTGAGCACGTCGCGGCCCTTGCCCAGCCGCCGGATGAGGTAGCGGTTCTCCCGCTGATCCAGGAAGAACCCCGTCTTCTGCCCCTTCCAGGCGTCCACCAGGAAGGTGGCCCCGCGCTCGCGGATGGGAATCAGCTCCGGGGCCTCGTGGCCGAAGAGCATCTTCCCGGAGCCGCGTCCCTCGTCCTCATCGACGTCGTCGCGGCCGACCTCATCACGGCCGATGATGCCCTTGAGCCCGGGCACGCCAGCCTTCAGCGCCTCGATGAGGAGCGGCCGGTACGGTGTGAGGCCCGCGGAGTACAGCTTCATCACCGCCCAGCCCGCGTACAGGTCCACCACCACGCCCGGCAGGCCGTCGCCCTCGCCATGAATCAGGCGGTAGCTGTCCGTGTCGGTGAGGTCAATGAGGGCCGTGCGCTCGGCCAGGGCCTGACGCACCCGCCGGGTGATGAAGCCCGCATCCACGGTGTCACGCGAGTCGCGCGTGAGCACCCGCACGGCGATGGCCGAGTGCGGGTCGTAATACCCGCGCGCCACGAACTTCCCGTTCTCCGTCAGGTCCACCACGCTGCCGGCCGGAATCTTCGGCACGTGCTCCAGCGCCTTGCGGAACACCCACGGGTGCCCCGCGCGCAGGTGGCGCCCCAGTCCACGCGCCAACTCCAGCTTCACGACATTCACGGTGTCACTCCTCACGGGCCGCGCCGCGGCCCCTCCGGGCCAGGATGGCGCGAGCCAGTTCCTCGAAGCCCCGCCCCTCGGGCGCCCGGGTGATGAAAGCAGGTGGCGCCTCGATGCGGTCCAGGACGGCTCGCACGTTGGCCACGCCCACGCCCAGTCCAAAGGCGGCGAACATCGGGGCGTCGTTGAAAGAATCCCCGGCGTATACATAACGGCCGTCACGCGGGTCCAGCCGTTCGCCCCACGCCGTCCGCGCGAAGCGCCGCGTGGCGCTCAGCTTGTCGAAGCGGCCCAGCCAGCAGTTGATGTGGATCGACGAGCGCACGGCCGTCACGCCTCGCCCGACCAGCAGGGACTCGATGCGGTCCGCCCCCGCGGTCCCCAGGCGAGCCTCCTCGTTGTAGTCCACCGCCAGGTCCACTTCCGTATACGCGCTGTCCATGGACAGCCGCGCGCCGGGCACCTGCTTGAGCACCCGGGCCACCTCGGACTGGAGCCGCCGCCGGTTCGCCACCCGCTCCGCCGGGGCCTCCGCGTAGACCTTCCGCAGCCGGCCATGCGCGCCCTTCAGGAAGAACAGGCCACCGTTCTCCACGATGACGCCGTCCACGGGGAGCTGCCGCGCCCAGGCCTCTCCCCAGCCCGCCGGGCGGCCACTCACCAGCACCACGCGCAGGCCCGCGGACGCCAGGCGCTCCAGCGCCCGCACCGTGTCCGAGCGCAGCTTGTGGTCCGTGGTCAGCGTGCCATCCACGTCGGTGAAGACGCCCTCCACGCGGGACAGGTCGGCCTCGCGAAGCGGGCGCGGGGCTCGCGCCTTCAGGAGCGCCTTCATCACATCACGTCCAGACCGGCGAGCAGTCCCTGGAAGGTGGCGATGGTGGACCGCAGCTCGTCGGGCGAGAGCTGGCCCACCTGGAGTTTGCGCGCCTTGCGCAGGAAGGCGTCCAGCTCCGTCGCGCGTCCGTAGAGGGACTGGCCGCTGCCGGCCGCCTCGGCCAGGGCCCGGGCCGCGCCCGCGGGGTCAGAGCCCACCAGCGACATGGCGCGCTCCAGCCGGACGCCGCACGACGCCCACACCTCGCGGTCATGGATGATGAGCAACTGTCGCTGGTTCACCGCGGACAGGCCTTGGACGAAGGTGTCCAGGGCCTCCACCACCGTCACCAACTCCGCGCGGGAGGGGCTCGGGAGGATGGCCAGGCGGCCGACCTCGGCGCGCATCTCCACGATGTGCCGCTTGTCCTGCGCGCGCAGATTCCGGTACGCGGCCGTGCGCCCGAAGGCGTCCATTTCCGTCTGGAGCTGCTGGGCATTCCACTGCACGTCCTGGGCCTCCGCATCGCGGACCTTCTTCAGGCGCGCGGTGAGGATGCGGCCCAGGTCGGCGGTGATGGCGCGGACCGTTACCGCGGCCTTCACCTCCGCCGCGTAGCCCGGCACCACCTGGGCCCGCGTTGCCTCGCCCAGGAGGCTCGCCGACTCGAACACCAGGTTGCTCATCTGCTCGCGGAACCGGGCGCGGATGCGCTGAACTTCCGCCAGCAGCGTCCACCGGTCGCTCATCACCGACGGGTTGCGCATGGCTTCGCCCAGTTGGGTGATGCCCTGGGCAATCTGGCTCATCGCCTCCTGGAGGATGCCGACGGGGGCCTGCGTGCTCGCGCCGCCCGGGGACGGCACGGGGAACTCTTCCCGGATGACGTTCAGCAGCCCGTTGACGTCCATCACCGTGTCACGGATGACGGGCGCCATCTCTTCCCACAAGGAGAGGTCCGGCGAGGAATCCACGACGGGCGTTTCGTACCGCACCAGGTCGAGGTCGCTCAGCCGGGAGATGGCGTGCGCGGTGGCGACGTACACCTTGCGCAGGCGGCCGGCGAACGCCGGATCCGGATGGGACTGGAGGATTTCTTCGAGCCTCGCGGACAGCGAGGCCTGGGGGGTCTCAGCGGCTTCAGACACGGGTGTCACACTCTAGCGCTCGACTTCCGCGCGGGGGAGTTCTAGCACTCGCATGCGGGCCATGCCGCTGGCTTGGGAGCGCTACGGGATGATTCAGGTCTGTCTTGTGAAGGACGGTCAACTTCTCACCGGTGGTGAAGAGCTGCTGGGCGAGGAAGGCCGGAAGTGGATCGACGTCCTTCATCCGACCGAGGAGGTGTTGGCCCGGCTGGCCGCCCAATTCGGTCTCCACAAGCTGGCCGTGGAGGACTGCCTCCACCTGGACCAGCGGCCCAAGCTGGAGGAATACCCCAACCACCAGTTCGTCGTCCTCCAGGGATTCACCGTCATGGGCAAGGACATCTGCGAACTGACGCTGCACGAGCACCACTTCTTCCTGGCGAAGGACTGGCTCATCAGCGTCCACGAGCTCCCCTTCGCAGGCCACGACACCGTGATGCGCCGCGTGAAGGAGGACCCGCATGCGACGCTCATCCGAGGGACGGACTTCGTCTTCTACATGCTCGCGGACGCGTTGGTGGATGCGCAGTTCCCCATCCTCGACACATTCAGCGACGAGCTCGAGGACCTGGAGGCCGCCATCTTCGACAAGCCGGAGAAGTCCCACCTGCAACGCATCTTCGCCATGAAGCGGATGCTCGTGACGTTCCGGCGGGTGCTGTCGCCCCAGCGCGACGTGGTGGGCTTGCTGTCCCGGCGAGGCATCTCCCATGTCCACGAGAAGACGACGCTCTACTTCCGTGACGTGTACGACCATCTGGTGCGGCTGTACGAGCAGATTGATGCCGGGCGCGACATCATCGGCAACGTGATTGACGGCTACCTGTCCATGGTGGCCAACAAGACGAACGATATCTCCAAGCAGCTCACCATCTTCGCCACCATCTTCCTGCCGCTGTCCTGCATCGTCGGCTTCTTCGGGCAGAACTTCGACCGGCTCTATACGAACGGCGCCTGGTACCTGATGTGGGCGTCGATTCTCGGGCTGCCGGTGGGGATGGTCTTCTGGTTCAAGCACAAAGAGTGGTTCTGACAGTTCCGCGAGGAGAGGAAACATGCTGACCGTCACCGTGGATGGCGTCCCCCTGCACTACCGGGACGAGGGCAAGGGCCCACCCGTGCTGCTGCTGCATGCGTTTCCGCTGAATGGCAGCACCTTCGACAAACAGGTGAAGGCGCTGTCGGGGCGCTACCGCTTCATCATCCCGGACATCCGAGGCTTCGGTGAGAGCGCGCTGGGCGAAGGCCCCACGGAGATGTCCCGCATCGCGCGTGACGCGCTGTCGCTGCTGGACGCGCTGAATCTGGACACCGTGGTGGTGGGTGGAGTGTCCATGGGGGGCTACGCCGCCATGGCCCTGCTGCGCGAGGACGCGGGGCGCGTCAGCGGGCTGGTGTTGATGGATACGCAGGCCACCGCGGACGACGCGGAGGGCAAGGCGCGCCGGGAGACCTCCGCGACACAGGCGCTGGAGGTCGGCGTGGAGCCCATCATCCAGGCCATGCTTCCCAAGATGGTGGCCGCGGGACCGGACTCACCGGTGGCCCAGGAAGTGGCGGCACTGATGCGCGCGGCTTCCCCCGCGAGCGTCGCGGCCGCGCTGCGCGGCATGGCCCTGCGTCCGGACAGCAAGGACATGCTGGCGCGGTACGCGGGCCCGGCACTCGTCATTGTGGGCGAACATGACGCCCTCACCCCGCCGGCCAAGGCGAAGGAAATCGCCGGGCTCATCTCCGGAGCGAAGCTGGAGGTCATTCCGGATGCGGGGCACCTGGCCAACCAGGAGCAGCCCGAGCGGGTCAACGCCGTGCTGGATGCCTTCCTGACGTCGCTTCAGGGCCCCAGCGCCTGAGTGCAGGCTGGTGGCACGCCGTGGCCCATGCGAGCATGCGGGCTGGACATTCCAGCCCGCTGCCGCCGAGGGTGCCGTGGACCGCATGCATCTGCAGGACGTCGAGGACCGCGAATCCGATGGCCACTACGGCCGGCTGATTCGCATGGCCCGAGAGGTGGGCTCTCCCGTCCCGCAAATCTGGCACCTGTTCGCGTACAAGCCGCGATTGGGCGAGGCCCTGTCCCGCTTCACCCATGAGGTCATGCGGGGCCCTTCCCCGCTGTCGCCCGGACTGAGAGAGCTGATTGCCGCGTACACGTCTCGCGGCAACCAATGCTTGTTTTGAACGGGCTCCCACGCCGCGGTCGCGGCGGAACTGCTGGGCAATCCCAACCTGGTGAAAGCGGTCCTGGAGGACGTGGCGACAGCCCCCATCTCCGAGGCCGAAAAGGCCCTCTTTGCCTTCGTGGACACCCTCAACCACCGTGCGGCGCAGGTGGGACGGGAGGACATCGCACACTTGAAGGACGCCGGGTGGACAGACGAAGCCCTCTTCGACACCGTGACGGTGTGCGCGCTCTTCAACTTTTACAATCGATGGATTGACGGCACCGGCGTACAGGACATGCCCGCGGAGATGTATCAGCGCAGCGGGCAGCGGATGGCCGCCACAGGCTATGCGCCGCCGCCACCCGCGAAGCCCGAGGAGTAACACCGCCGCGCGAGCGCTCAGCGGCGATGCTTCCGCTGGGCGGCTTCGAGGACGGAGTCCTTGAGGAGATAGCCGAATCCGGCGTTTCGCAGGCGGAGGGACAGGTCGCTGACCGTGGTGCGCAGACGCTCCGCCGTGTCCTCCAGATGCCAGTCGCACTGGGCAAGCTGTGACAGCAGGTAAGCCCGGCGCGTCTGTGCCGCCGACAAGCGATACGTCTTGAGGTACTCCAGAGTGCCGTCCGTACTGACGATGGCCTCGCCGATGTGGTTCTCCTCTGCCGGATCCAGCGAGGTGTGGAAGCGCTGGAGGAGAAAACCGCCCGCCTTGTAGACACGGGTGGACGACATGCTGGCACCGAAGAGGCTCCCAGCCATGAAACCGTGGAAGTCAGCCCAGTCCTGGCGCATGCGGTGCACCTCGTTGCGCAAGTCCTCCAAGCTGGACACCCGAGCATCATCCAGGGTGAGCCCCAATTCGGGCGCGTCCCCCAGGAATCCGTACTGGAGCAGCAGGTCGCCATAGAAGTCCTCCACCAATGTCCTGTGGAGCGCGCGATAGTCATCCGGGTGCGCGACGACGAAGGCCGACAGCAACACGTCCGCGTTGAACAGCAGCAGGCCCACCTGCTGTGGATGGATTTCGAAGGTGCGCAGCGCCCCATCCAGCATGGGCGAAGCCCACCCAGGGACCGAGCTCTCGGACCGAGGGTCCAGGCCTCGCGAGAGGCCCTCGCGTGAATACTCGGCCCAGGCAGTCTCCGGCCCACCGAACTGCAAGGACAGGAAGCCCTCCATGGCCAGATGCAACGGGAGCATCCGAAGCTGGCGGCGGTCTTCACGGTGCACCATCCGGTGCAGCAGCCGGATGGAGAAGGGGCCCGCCTTCAGGCGCTTCCCGTCCTCGGGTTGCAGCTGCGTTCCATAGACGGCTTCCGCCTGACGGTTTCCCCACGTCATGACCAGGCCGTGAGGAACATACGAGATGTACTTGAGGCCAGGCTCTTTCAGCCCACCCTTCACCGAGACGACCGCGGCCACGTCGTCGTACGTCCGCAAGGTCATGCGGAGGTCGCCACGCACCTCGTCCCTCAAGACTGGCACCAGCCGGATGCCGCCCCAGACCTGAGACGGAGCCAGCCGCAAGCCCGCGGGCTCCAGCCGTTGAATGAGCCGTGCGTCCGTCATGATTCGCCCTCCTCCGCCGGCGGCGCATCCTGACGGCGCCCCTCGTCATGGCCCTGCGAGCCCCCAGCGTCCCGCTGCAACATCGCGCCCACGCGCGACGCGAGGTAGGCCTCCAGCTCGGAGAGCGACGCCACCCCCTCCGCGAAGCGCGCGAAGCCCAGCACCGTGGGCACGTCCTCCGCGTCCCGGACCCCCACCGTGGGCACGGCCGCACCGAAAGAACGGGGGGCATACCCCTCCGAATCGAACACCGGATTGACGTGGACCAGCGCCGTGTGACGCTCCGGGTCGAGCTTCGAGCGGAATACGCGCGTCAGCTCGGCCACCGCCTTGGGCGGGTCATTGTCGTAGCCGTCGGAGACGATGACCACCAGGTCGGCGCCCCAGGCCAACGCCTCCAACAACGGCGTGGCGATGTCCGTCTGCCCTCGCGCACTGACGAGCAGAGGCTCCTCCACCGGGCACGTCCACCACGCGCGGTACTCCCGGGCGGCAGTGGACAGCAGGTAGTGCGTGGCCAGTGCCACACCGAGCGGACGGCGGCGCTTCTCCAGCGACCCGGACGACGAATAGCTGTTGTCCAGAATCGCGGCCACCCGCTGCAACGGCGACGGGGCCCTGCGCAGGACGCGGGACGCGGCCTGCTCCAGCGCGGCGTGCAGCTCCGCGTAGCGCTCGCGGCGAACCTCCGGCGACAGAGCCAGGACATACAGCGCCAGCTTCGTCAGGGATGCCCGCCCCAGGTCCACCGGGGGCGGCGTCCCGCGCTCACGCGCCGCGGATTCTTGCAGGCGCAGGCGCTCCGCCGCAGTGAGGCGCGGCTCGATGCGCCGGAGGAACACCTCGCGGGAGATGCCGTGCTTCACCGCCAGGCCCTCCGCCACCGTGTACGGCAGCTCGTACAGGGCCTCGTGGGTGTAGTGCGCGCGGCGAAAGGTCTCCAGCAAGGGATGGGTGAAGGAGCGCTTCTTCCAGCCTCGGAAGAGGAACAGCCCCAGCTCTCCCTCCAGCTTCAGGTGTCCGTGGGACACGGCGGCGCGCAGCTTGGAGCGGTACTTCACGGCGTCGAAGGCCAGGTTGGCGCGACCGTGCACGAAGTCCCGAGCAACCGCACGCGCCCGGCGGTTGTTGATGCGCCGGCCGCGCAGGGACTCCAGGACACGGAAGGCCCGCTGGGGCGGCAGGGCGCGCAGCGCGGCGGCGATGAGCGCGCCCTCCTCCGCCTTGTCCCGGGCATCCGCTGGGCTGCCACTGGCGAGCAGGTTGAGGATGATCTGCGCTTGATTGAAGTGGTTGATGCCCGCCGCGAGCGTCCGTGCATACAGCCGGCGGTAGTTGCCCAGGATGTACTGGTGCAGGAACTCGATGGAGACGGACTGGCCGCGCGCGTCGCCGTAGAACTCCCGCTGCCCCGTGCAGGAGAAGCAGGCGTTGACGAACATCACCAGGTCTTCGCGGGCGACCTGCTCGACTCGGGCTTCCGCCAGTGCGGCCATCCTGTGCACGTCCTCCCCGGGCACCCGGGCTTGGGAAAGGAAGCGCCGCTCGGGGAAGAGTGAAACGACCGCGGGTCAGGCTCCAAAGGCTTGAATCGGAAGTCGCATCGGAGTCCCGCGAGCGGCGCGCCGAGGCTACCACACGATTCGAGGCGAGGGACCTGACACCCCGGCCAGCGCCAACCTCAGGGCTGGCACGTCACCTGGCTGTTTTCCACCGTGCAGGCGGAACAGGTCGCCGTCTCCGTCAACACGCCCTGGCGGCACTCCAACACGGCCTGGCCGTCCGCGCGGCACAGCCCCGTGCCCTCGGCGCTGGAGGCACAGGCGTCCCCCGCGACGTTGTTGGACGTATCACACCGCACGGCCTCCGACGTTTCACGGCAGCCCAGAGGCCCCCGGCAGGGCAACTCACGCCAGGTGCCGCCCCGGCACTCCAGCGCCAGCACCCGCTCCTGACAGACGAAGCCGCCGCCATCGCAGTCGCCTCCCGCGCTCGGGCCACAACCAGCGAGGAGCAGAGAGCCAACCAACGGGACGAGTGCGAAAAGTGAGCGGTTCATGGGCACCAGCCAATATTTCGAGCGTCCCGCCGCCGGTCAACCACCCAGTGTCTCCTGGAAGAAACGACGGAAGTTTCCACCCATGACGCGTTCCACCCAGGACGGTGGATGGCGGCGCAACAGCGCCTCGGTGAGCAAAGGCAACCCGGTGACATCCTTCATGCCACGGGGAAGCGGCACCATTCCGTCGTAGTCTGAGCCCAACCCCACCCCGC
>NZ_VHLC01000172.1:0-10095 GCF_006547355.1 Myxococcus sp. AB036A
GTATAAGAGACAGGTGGCGGGGTCGGGCGGAACGCTGAAGAAGGGGGAAGTGCCAATGCGCGGGGTCATCACCGGACGAGAGGTGGTCGCCAACCTGGGGCTCATCTACCGGGAGTTCGGGACGGGCTGCGTGCTGCGCTGCCTGTGGGTCATGCTGAGCGGGAAGACGACGACGTTCCTTGAGGTCGCGTGCCCGCCGGTGGCGAAGCGGTAGCAACGGCACGGGCCGCGGAGGAAGGTCCCCCGCGGCCCGCGCCACCTCACGTCAGGTCACTGCATGAGCATCACTGCGGGGCGCTGAGCCGCAGCCGCAGCAGCGTCGGCTCCACCCAGGCGCTCGCCTCGGGGCCGCCCGCCTCCGCCTGGGCATCCAGGGAGGCGTCGATGGCGGCCTTCAGCCGGTCGGCACGCGTCGTCACCGCCGGGTGCAGGTCCGCCAGGATGTTGTGGGCCGGCGGCGCGTTCGTGGCGCTGAACAACATGTACATGTCCATCACGTCGTTCATCACCGGGGTGACTTCCACGTCCTGCGGCGTGTCGTGGCCCGACAGCACCGCGTCCTCGCCGTACAGCAGACCGCGCAGGTACTCGTCGTGGTCCAGCGACAACGGCAGCGCCAGCGCCGTGTAGGCCTGCCACAACAGCCGCGTGCCCGTCATCCGCTTCGCCTGGAGTTGCAGCGCGTCTCCCGCCTGGCCCATGCGCGTGACGATGCTGCCGTAGAACTGGCGCTGCTGGTCCTTCAGCGCGTCCACCACCCGGGTGCGGATGGCGGCGCGGAAGGCAGGGGCCGGGACGTAGTTGGACGGCGCGATGTCCCGCGAGACGTCGGACCAGCGCTTCGCCATCCACTCCTGGGGGTTGTGCTCGCTGTTCGGGTCGTAGGTGGGCCGGTCCACCCCGCGAACCAGCGTGACGAACTCAGAGCCGCCGGTGAAGCGGTGCTCGTACACGCGCTCGGACTTCAACGCGGACGCCGCAGCGTCCCAGTAGGTGTAGCGGACGTACAGCGTGGACACCAGCCGGTACTTGCGCTCGTACATGCCCCCGAAGCCCGTGAAGACCTCCGAGTAGAGCTGCCAGCTCCCCTCGCCGCACAGGTCGATGGAGGCATGGTCCACGTTCAGGTTGTCCGCGATGAGCAGCGGGCGCAGCACGTCGTGATTCCAGCGGGCCGGGTCCACGCTGAGGGAGTCCGGCGCACCGTCTCCGTTGTAGTCCCCCCACTCGCCGCCGCCGCAGGGGACGACGGGCTTCACATCCGGCTTCAGGTAGTGTGCCGCCGGCTCCTGGTCCGGGCCGCCCCACAGGTCGATGCCGTGCAGGCCGCGGGCGGGGCTGTGCCGCCAGTCGGACTCCGCCTGCTCGATGAGCGCCTTCAGCAACGCCCAGTCCCCCTGGTAGCGCGCGTGGAGGCCGGCGAACAGCGGCTTGCCAATGTTGCGCAGCGCCGTGTCCAGCTGCGTGCCCGCGGTGATGAGGTTGCTGTGCCGGGTGGAGACCATCTGCCCGCCGAGCACCGGCTGCTCCTCGAAGAGCTGCGCGTAGGCCTCCGCGCCGGCCATCCAGTCCTTCGGGCTGGAGATGCGCTCGCCGCTCAGCATGGGCAGCCCCAGTTGAGAGGGGAACTCGCGCAGGTAGTTGATGTTGTAGGAGAGCTTGTGGGTGGACAACTCGTCCGCGGGGCTGACGTCCGGGTTGGAGCCTCGTCCGTCGATGCCCGCGAGGATGGTGGACTGACGCGCGTCCAACGCGCCCCAGATGGAGAACCGGTCCTCCGCCTGCGAGAAGTCCGCGTAGAGCATGGGCGAGGGGTGACGCGTGTCCCAGCCCAGGTAGCTCCAGGCCGTCAGCGTGAAGCCGTCGTTCTTCAGGTCGGTGAAGTACTCGTACATGTTCTGGTCCACGCGGTTCAGCCCGGCGTGCAGCGAGTGCAAGGACGCCTGCACCTCCTCCACGTTCTGGTTCACCCGGCCCAGCTCCCAGTCCACCAGGTCGAAGCGCGCCTGCATGTCGCGGTGGATGTCGTTGAGCTTGCGGTCCACCCGATCGAACCGGGTGAACATCCGCGACTGCATCTGCTCGACGAACTGATGGAGCTTGCGGAGCTCCTCGAGGATGATCTGCTCGATGGGCGGCTCGGCCGCCCCGCGCAGCAGGGAGAAGAGCTGGAAGGCAGCGCCGATGAGCTGCCCGGTGAAGATGGCGCCGCTGACAATCTCGAAGCCCTTCACGCCCAGGTTGAGGAAGCTGGAGACCTTCTCCGCGATCTTGACGGAGCTCTCCGCGTACTTCGCCACCGCCTCCAGCGTCGTGTTCAGCGCGCTGGCGAACCTCACGATGTCCGCTGCGAACTGCGTCTCGCCGTCCTTCTTGAACAGCTCGGCCACCAGGCCCAGGCCGCCCGTCACACCTTCGCGCACGCCGTTGAGCTGGTCCTTGAGCTGGGTGCCCCGCGCCCTCGCCGCGTCGATGGCCGCCTGGAGCGCCGCCTCCTCGGCCGTCGGCGTGCCGGACAGAGACGCCTGGGCCGCGCCGCCCTCCGCCAGGGCCAGCGTCTGCCCCGGCTCCTTCAGCGCGATGGAGGCGCGGTACGCCTGCTCGGCGACGTTCAGGTTGTTGAGCATGTCGGAGTACTGCTGCGCCGCGGACAGGCCCGCGGTGGACGCCGTCAGGATGAAGCCTCGCGCGTCCGCCTTCGTGGTCGACAGGCTCCCGTCGTTCGCCAGCCGGGGCAGCACGAAGGCCGCCAGGGGTCCCATGGGCCGGAGGGCCAGCATCTGCGCCGCGGTCTGCGTGGTCTGGACGCCCACGCCCGCGCCAATGCCGCCGCCGTTCACCACCGCCGCCAACGCGACGTTGCCCTGGGCCAGGTCATGCAGCCGCGACCAGGTCTCCTCGGAGAAGACCTCCGCGTCTCCGTAGCGCTCCACCAGCGAGTGGGCGGTGGCGAGGCCACGCTCCAGGTCCAAGCCATTGTGCATGCTGCCCAGCAGCGACTGCGCATAGGCCCGCAGCGCCTTGCTCGCCGCCGTCGTCGTGGGCAGGTGCGGCTGGGCCCGCGCGAGGATGCGAATCATCGTCCGCACCCGCGGGCCGGAGCCGTCCTTCGCCGGGTCGAAGGGGTAGACGTTCAACGCGGTGGAGACGGCGTTGAGCGCCGCCGTCAGCTCGGCCTGGGAGAGTGCCGGGTTGTCACGGGCCAGGAAGTACGCCACGCCCGCCTGGAGGTGCAGCCGGGGGTCCGGCCGGGACATGGCCACCGCCGCGTACACGCGCCGGTTCACCTCCTGCGCGGTCAGCGAGAAGGTGCCGCGGCACTCCGAGCACAGGATGGGCGCGTCATAGACGGGCGCGCCGCTGCTCCCGGAGGCCGCCCACTGCGCCTGGGCCTGGGCCTGCACCTGCGCCAGGGTGGAGCTGGCGGGCGCCTGGCCCTCCACGAAGCCCGCGCCGCACTCCGCGTCCGGCGCCAGGCCGTGGCTGACATCACGGCAGGTGCCTTGGAGCTGCGCGCCGCTCCCAGGGCCGCAGAGGCCCGTCATCGTTCCGCACTGCGCCGCGTCGGTGACCCAGGCGCCGTTCACCTCGCACGTCTGGGGGTTGAGGCAGGCCACCGTGCAGGGCGACTCCACCGTGCCGCACTGCGGTCCCGTGCCCATGTGCGGCACCGGGTAGTTGGAGTAGGTGATGTAGCAGTACTCCTCGCCCACGCCCGCCGCGGCGTGCTTGAGGGCTCCGCCTCCCACGAGCATGGATTCCGAGGTCCCGCCCCCCGGGGGCCTGCCACCGATGTACCAGGTCCAGGTGATGCCCCCCCACGTGGACGCGGGCGCGTTGTCCATCATGTAGTTCTGGGCGCCGACCTCGCACGAGGCGTCGGGCCGTGTGCCCAACGGAAACACGGCCTGGTGCACGCCCAACGTGGAGCCGAAGTCCGCGTGCCGGCACGTGCCGTAGGACGTACACGTCTTCGGGCTCGTGTCCGCGCCACAGGCCGCGCTCGTCTGCCGCGCGTAACACTCCAGGCTGTAGGTGAAGCCGCCGGTACACATCCATTCACCGGTCGCGATGTCCTCCGGCGTGCAGGCGAGGCCGTCCTCGGCGGTCCGGGTGACGACGGGCTCAGCGGGCGGCGGAGTGCCCTGGGGCGTGGGCTCACCGCAGCCCCAGAGCGCCAGCGCGGCCACCACGCCCTGGAGCCAGCGAGGATGCTGGCGACTGGCGGGCGCGTGTGCCCCGGGCGGACACACGTCTCCCCTCAACGACGAATTTCGCGACACATGCATGCAGCAGTTCCCCCTCGTTCGGGTCTGCGACGGCATGGAATGCCGTCCAGCACCGGATACGGAGGGAGCGTGGATTTCTGGTTCTCACGCTGAAATGAAACGGGCCGCGAGGAAGGCTTCCTCACGGCCCGAATCATTCACGTGCATGTACCCGGCAGACGCCAGGCAGGACGGCTAGGGCTCGCCCCGGCGCGGCTTGTCGGAGTCGACCGCGTCCTTGATGGCCCGCTTGGCGTCCTCAATCTTTCCCTTGATGGCGCCCTTTGCGGAATCACGCTTGCCCTCGGCCTCCAGCTCACGGTCGCCGCTCGCGACGCCGGCCACTTCCTTGACCTTGCCCTTGGCCTTGTCGGTCCACTCGCCCATGACGGGTCTCCTTTCACAACAGACAGCGCGTTGGTGTCAGGCAGAGTGTGGGCATTCCAGAAGAGCCGCGCAGGCACCCCAGGGCCCCCCGCCTGGACGGCAACCAGGTGCGAAGAACAGAGACTGGCAATCCTAGAATTCAGTGCCAGCCGCTCTCTGACAAGCACTGCATTTCCATACACGCTGGATGAGGCGGAACGGGACTGGACATTGACGGCGAGCAATTCGGGCCGCACGCTGGGGTCACTGCTACCCAGGAGCACCGCTTTCCCGATGGCCACCTCCTCGCTACCGACCCCTGGCGCCCTGCTACGCCGGCTCTACCTGCTGCGGTCTGTCGTCACCACGGTGGCCTTCACGCCCGCGGTCTACGTCGACATGCAGTTGCTCGACCTGTCGGGTGCGAGAGAGTTCAAGATTTTCCTGGGCATCATCACCCCAGTGGTGCTCGGCCTGTGCGCGGTGGTGCAGCCGCTGGTGGTGATGCCGTGGCTGATGAAGCGCGCCCTGAGCGCCCAGGGGACGACGCGGGTGGAGCGGCTCATTCGCATCCCCTCCAGCATCGCCTTCGTGGAGATGATGGTGTCGTGGACGCTGGGTGGCATCCTCTTCAACGGCGGCGCGGTGTTGCTCCTGGACCGACCGGCGTCGGTGGTGATGGTGGGCGTGGCGGTGGCGGTGAGCGCGGGCCTCTTCAGCAGCCCGCTGGCGTACATGCTGTTCGAACGGGTGATGATGCCCACGGTGCTGGACGCCTATCAGCGCGCGCCCAGCACGAAGCCCGCGGGTGAGGGCTTCGCCACGCGCCAGCTCTGGCTGCTGCCCGCGATGGTGGTCTCCGCGCTGCTCATCACCTGTCTGGCCAGCATCGTCACGCTGCACCTGCGCCTGGAGCGCGGCATGGGCGCACTGGCGGCGGACCTGGCGGCGCAGGGCGACACCGCGGCGGCCGAGCGCGTCCAGGCCACGGTACGGCCGCTGGAGGCGGAGCTGGTGCAACCGGTGGTGGTGCTCGGCGGGTATGCCGCGCTGGGCTCCATCCTCACCGCGGCCTGGGCGGCCCGCCGGCTGGCCCGGGGGGCTCGCGCGGTGGGTGCGTCCCTGGAGGCCCTGGTGGAGGGCCGAGCCACGCCGCCACAGTGGGTCTCCTCAGATGAAGTGGGCGACCTGGCGGCGTCCACGTGGCAGCTTTACCAGCGGCTCCAGGAGATGCCGCGCTCGCTGCGCGCCTCCGCGGGTGACCTGGCCGACGCGGGCCAGCGGCTGTCACAGGCCAGCTCCCAGCAGAACCAGACGCTGTCGCGGCAGGCCGCGGCGCTGCACCAGGCGCGCGCCACGGCGCAGGAAATCCAGCAGGCGTCCCACGTCACGCACTCGCGCGCCACCAGCATCCTCCAGGTGGCCGAGCGCGCCGCCGCCGTGGGCAAGCTGGGTGAAGAGTCCCTGGCCGGCACGGAGAAGGGGCTCACCGCCATCCGCGACATCGCGGCCGGGCTGCACGAGCAGATGCTCGACCTGGAGCAGCGCGCCCGCGAGGTGGGCCGCGTGTCGGAGGTGGTGAAGTCGCTGGCGGACCAGTCCCACATGCTGGCCATCAACGCGGCGATTGAAGCCACGCGCGCGGGCGAGCACGGCAAGGGCTTTGGCGTGGTGGCGCGGCAGATGCGCGACCTGGCGGACCAGTCCGTCCGGGCCACCAACCAGGTGCGCGGCCTGCTGGAGAGCATGGCCGCGGCCACCCAGCAGGCCACGGCGATGTCGGACCAGGGCGCGGAGGGCGTGGCCGAGGCCCTGGAGCCGCTGCGGCACAGCGGCGAACGGCTGCGCGAGCTGGCGGGACTGTCCAAGGAATCCGCGGCGGCGGTGCGGCAGATTACGGAGGCCGTGTCGCAGCAGCACGCGGGCGTGGACCAGCTCTTCGCGGCGGTGCGCGAGTTGGATGAGCTGACGACGGACACGCTGCGGCACCTGGACACCACGCAGCAGGCGGCCTCGGCCGTGAGCCACGCGACGGGACAGGTGTCGCAACTGGCTGAACGCTACGTCTGATGCGGCGGTTCGCCCGTGCTCGAGCGCGGGCCACGGTGCCGCGGCCTCAGCCGTTGGAAGGCGCGTCGTCCTCCGCACGCGCGGCGAGCATGGGCGTCAGACGCCCCTCCGAGCTCAGCACGGGCGTGCGCAGCAGCACGGCGAGCTGGCCCACGAGCACCGCCAGCCGCGTCAGCCGCTCCCGGGGCTCCTCGCCGCCCGCCTCGAAGCTGGCCGCGTCCAGGTAGGCGAGCTGCGCCGAGGCCCGTCCATGCAGCCCCGCCACCCGCTGCTCCAGCGCCGTCAGCCGCGCGCGCAACTCCCCCAGGAACGCCGTCGTCCGGGCCAGCAGCGCGGAGGCCGCATCGAGCGCCCGCGCCCCCTCCTCCGGAGCGCTCCCCGCCAGGATGGCGCGGGCCGAGATGGCCGCGTACAGCGGCGTCCCATCCAGCACCACCGGCGGCGAGTCCTCGTCCAGCCAGCCCCGGTCCAGCCACGCCAGCACGGACTCCAGCGCGGCGGGCACCTCGACCCCCGCGCCCAACAGGGGCCAGTTTCGCCGCGTCGCGCGGGACGGGGATTCGCGAAGGAGCGCGCGCAGCGCCTCCAGCGCCTCGGGCTCCAGCAGCTCGGCTTCCCGGACGTGCCCCCAGCGCTCCAGCCGCTCCAACAGCGCGCCGAAGGGCACCAGCACCTCCGCGTGCACCCGCGCCTGGAGCACGCCGTAGGTGCCCACGCCGTCGCGGACCTGGAGGCGGTCCGCCCGGAGCGCGGCCACCGCCCCGCGGTGCCGCTCACGCGCCTCGGCCAGCCGGGCATCCCCAGGCGGGGTGACGCCCGTCTCCGTCAGCACCTTCCGCACACCCAGGCCCAGTGCCGTCAGCACCAGGCCACCCACCGCGAATGGGATGAAGAAGGGCATGCCTCGCAACTATGCCAGCTTCGCCCCCGTCCCGCCCGGCGGATGCGGGCGGCCCTTCCCCGCCTGCCGGGTGGGCGCGCCACCGGATGGCGCGGCGCTCACCCCGCGCGAGCTTGCGGTGGCGCCTCCGGCTCCAGCGGCGGCACATACGGCCAGCCCGGCAGCGGCCCCTTGCCCGCCTCGCGCGTCAGGTAGTCCGCCGCGATGTTCGCGCTCTCCATGATGGTCAGCAGGCCGCTTCCCGGATGCGTGCCGCCGCCCACGAAGTACAGCCCTTCGATGTCCCGGTTCTTCACCTTCGGCCGCAGCGGCCCCAACTGCAGCCACGTGTGCGACAGGTTGAACACCGCGCCCCGGAACACGTTGAAGTCGTCCCGCCACGTCTCCGCCGTGAAGTAGCGCTCCTCGCGGATGTGCTCGCGCACGCCCTTCAGCCCCACCTTCTCCAGCATGGCGGGGATGCGCTCGCGCAGCGCCTGCTCCGTCTTCGCCCAGTCCACCGGACGTCCCGTGTTCGGCGTGGGCACCAGCACGTACAACGTCGAATGGCCCGCCGGCGCGCCGGACGGGTCCGTCACGCCCGGATTGCACACGTAGAAGGGCGGGTCCTCCAGGTCGACGTGCCGGTCCTCCAGCGCGTCACGGTCCGTGCGCCGCGCGGACTCCGACAGGTAGATGAGATGGTGCGGCAGGTCGGCGTACACCGTGTCCAGGCCGTAGTACGCCATGAACGTGCTGCACGAGTACTTCGCGCGCTCCAGCGCCGCGTCCGTCAGTCGCGAGCCTTCCCGCGCCTCCGCCGGAATCAGCGACCGCGCCGCGTAGGCCAGGTCCGCGTTCACCACCACCGCGTCCGCGTCCAGCACCTCGCCGCCCACCAGCTTCACGCCCACCGCGCGGCCCGCGTCCACGCGCACCTTCTCCACCGGCGTGCCCATGCGGAAGGTGGCGCCCAAGTCCCGCGCGCAGCGCATCATGCCGCGCGACAGCTCGCGGAAGCCGCCCTCCACGTGCCAGACGCCGAAGGCCAGCTCCAGGAAGGGAATCACGCTGAACACCGACGAGCACGTCGTGGGGTGCAGGCCCAGGTACTTGGACGGGTACGCCAGGGCGTACGTCACCCGGTCATCGTGGAAGAAGCCGTCCAGTTGCCGGTACAGCGTCTGCCAGGGCTTGAAGCGCAGCGTGGGCGCCAGCCGCCACGGCGCGTAGTAGCCCAGGTTGTCCGCGGAGGTGCAGATGAACTTCTCGTAGGCGATGCCGTACTTCTCCCGCCCGTCCTCCATCCATTGGCGCAGCGCGGACGCCTGCCGCGGACCGAACTTCGCCAGCTCCGCCTCCATGCGGCCCAGGTGCCGGGTGGTGTCCAGGTGCGTGCCATCCCAGAAGTGCACCCGCGTGTTGACGTCCAGCGGGAGCAGCTTGACGTAGTCCTCCAGCCGCCGGCCCGCGCGCCGGAATATCTGCTCCAGCACGCCCGGCAGTTGAAGGATGGAGGGCCCGGTGTCCACCGCGTACTCGCCCGACGCGCCCAGCGTCAGCCCCTTCATCCGCCCCCCGGGCACCGCGTCCTTCTCCACCACGGTGACCCGGAAGCCCTGCCCCGCCAGGTTGATGGCGGCCGACAAGCCCCCCGGTCCCGCACCCACGACGATGACGTGCCGCACGCTGCCTCCCTCGCTTGCCATGCCCTACCGGATGCCAAGGCCCTCCGGTACCCAGGTGAACGGAATCCCACCCACTCATTCACCTGGCGAACGCGCGAACCAGCCAGGACGTTACAAGAGCACCATCCGGCACTGGCCCCCGGGTGGACGCCATTCCAGCCTTCTTCGGCCACCGTGCCACCGCATTCCTCCTCCCACCTGCGCCGCAACGCCGCCGCCTACTGCGTGCTCCTGGTGGGGCTGCTCCTCACCGCCGCGTCGGCGGCCTATGTGCAGCAGAGCATCCACGAGCGCCGCCTGCACCGCTTCGACGGCGCGGTCCATGACGGAGTGCTGGGCCTCCAGCAGCGCCTGGAGCTGAACCAGTCCCTGCTCCAGGGGGTGCATGGACTGTTCACCGGCAGCCGCTTCGTGAACCGGGAGGAGTTCGACGCCTACCTGGAGAGCCTGGAGCTGAACCGCAGCTTCCCGGGGATGGAGGGCATCGGCTTCGCGCGGTGGCTTCGGCCGGAGGACGTGGCCCGGTACGACGCGAAGGTCCGCGACAGGCAGGAGCCAGGCCATCCCGTGTGGCCCCCGGGCCCACGCGAGGCCTACACCGCCATCATCATGATGAACCCCCTGGACGCCCGCACGCAGCAGGGCCTGGGATTCGACATGCTCACCGAGCCCCACCGCCGGGCAGCGATGCTGCGCGCACTGGGCACGAGGCGCCAGGCCGCCACCCACAAGGTGCGGCTCATCCAAGGCTGGGAGGACGCCGCGGGCCGCGTGGGCATCGTCATCTTCATCCCCGTGTACACCCGCACGAAGGCCCCCCCGC
>NZ_VHLC01000173.1:0-10087 GCF_006547355.1 Myxococcus sp. AB036A
GGGATGCCCGTTCGCGCCACGCATCAGGTAGGGTGATGCTTTCCCCTGGAGGGCGTGATGCGGTTGCGGACCTTCCTCACCCTCGGAGCGGTACTCCTTGCGGTTCTGGGGCTGGGGTCCGCGGGTGGACTCTTCTGGATGACCACCCTGCTGCAGCGGCAGACCACCAGCCTCATCGACGCGGCGGAGCGGGTGCGCGCGGCGGCCGAGCTGGAAATCACCTTGCTGCTGCTCCAGTACGCTCACGAGGTGGAAGGTATCGGGCCCACGGACATCGGGCCGCCCGTCGGCGTGGACGCGCTGGTGCGCGAGGTGCCAGAGCGGCTGGCCCATGTCGAGATGTACACGGAGACGGAGGCGGAGCGCGGGCTGGTGGCGGCTTCCCGCGCGAGCGTCGAGGCCTATCTCAATGCGCCGGAGCCGGACCGGCGGCGCCGGTTGGCGCAGGCAGTGGATGCGACGCGGGCGGTGATGGACTCCAGCATCGCGCGGGCGCGCGCGGCTCGCGACGAGGCGACCGCCGTGCGGCGAACGGGGCGGCTCATTGGAACGTTGCTCGCGGTGTCGGTGCTGACGGGCGTGGTGCTGTTCCTCGCCATCGCGCAGACGAGCATCTACCGGCCGCTGGTGGCCATCCGCCGCGCGTTGAGTGCGTTCAAGTCAGGCCGGCGTGAATCCCGGGTGGCGCGCGCGGGGCCGCCGGAGCTCCAGGAGATTGGCGCGGAGTTCAACGACATGGCGGAGACCGTCACCAGTCAGGACGCGCGGCAACTCCAGTTCCTCGCGGGCGTGGCGCACGACCTGCGCACGCCGCTCAACGCGCTGAAGCTGTCGGCGCAGATGCTGCTGCGGGCCAAGACGGCGCCTCCGCCGGAGAAGGTACGGGATTCGCTGGTGCGCATCTCCAACCAGGTGGACCGGTTGGAGCGCATGGTGGGCGATCTGCTGGACCGGACGCGCATCGAGGCGGGGAACCTGGAGCTGCGCCTGGAGGAGTGCGACTTGCGCGGGTTGGTGGAGGAGGTGGTGGAGCTCCATCGGCCGTCGAGCGAGCACCACCGGCTGGAGTGCTCCGTGCCGGACTCGCCCGTGCCCTGGCGGTGTGATTCGACGCGGCTGTCGCAGGTGCTCACCAACCTGGTGAGCAACGCCATCAAGTACTCGCCCGAGGGCGGGGTGGTGTCGCTGCGGCTGGAGTCCTCGGAGCGCGACGTGTCGGTGTCCGTGACGGATGAAGGCGTGGGGATTCCGCCCGACGACCTGGGCACCCTCTTCGAGCCGTTCAAGCGCAGCCGGACCGCGGCGAAGGACATCCCCGGCGTGGGGCTGGGTCTCTCCGTGTCCCGCCGGATTGCCCGGGCGCACGGGGGGGACATCGAGGTGGAGAGCGTCGTTGGCACGGGCTCTACGTTCCGGCTCCGCCTGCCGCGTTAAGGGGCGTTCGGGGCGCGGGTGTGCAGCTGCTCGTTGCCCACGCCCGGAACGATGCTCCGGGCGTGGTGACACCGTGTCTGGAGGCCGGAAGCCGTGCTCCCGGCCCCTTGGGACGTCAGGGAATCGGCGTGGCGGCGTGGCCGCGGCCCGGCGGCGGCGTGCCGGGCGGAGGCGGCGGCAGCACGTGCGCCATGCCGGCATACGGGCCCGGCTGACGGCCATCACCGCCGGTGCTCAGCATCAGCGCGATGACCGAGCGGCCCTCCAGCGACACCTCGCGGTGTTCCACCAGCTCGCGCATGGGCACGTCCACCGAGCCGAGCAGCTCGCTCCCGTTCGGCCCGTCCATGTACACCTGGAAGCCGACCCGCCGGTCGTCGAAGGCATTGGCGACAGCGACGAACTCCGCGTCATACGCCGTGTAGATGCCGTCACGCCCCTGCGTCGTCAGGTGCATGCCATCCGGATGATGGACCTCGATGCGCAGCCTCGGGCGATTCTCACGCGGAATGCTCATGGCCAGGTCTTTCACCAGGTCCGTCATGCCACGCTGCCGGGCCATTTGGGTCACCCGGTTGGCCAGCCGCGTGAAGATGTCGTTCGACGCGCCCACCCACGCCCGGCCATCCGGCCGGCCCGGCGTCACCAGCACCGAGCGCAGCACGACGCGGTAGGGCCGCAGCTGCACCCGCTCCAACTGGTGGTTGGCATATCCGTCGTCCTGACCCGTGCGCAGCGCCACATGGTAGGCATCCGCCGCCCCGTTCCAGTCGCGGCCCGCGATGCGCTGGTCGGCGAGGGCCATGTGGCGCACGTACGCCTCCAGCGGCGCGGCCCGGCCACCCTGCCGCAGGCTCAGCGCGGCGCCGTAGCTCTGCTGCGCGCGCCCCCAGTCACGCTGCGCCCGCGCGGCGTCACCTTCGCGCGACAGCCGCTCGACCTCCTCGGTGATGAAGTGCTCATACTCCGCGGCGATGTTCTGCGCCCACGCCGAGGTGGAGGCGTCCAGCCGCAGCACCAACTGCGCCAGCTCGTGGGCCGCGATGAAGTTGCCCTCGTGCAGGTACCGGTCTGCCTGGGCACGCCCCTGGGTGGTGATGATGCGCCGCACGTCCTCCGCGCGCGTCTTGACCTCGGGCACCGGGGATAGCTGCAGCGCCCGGTCCATCAGCGAGGCGGCCTCCGCGTACTGTCCCTGCTGCGCCTGCTCGACGGCCGTGTCCAACTGGCCCATCGCCACCTGCTGCGCCGCGTTCGCGCGGAACGACGCAATCTCCGCGTTGCCCGGCTCCACGGACAGGGCGAAGTCGGACTCGGCGAGCGCACAGCCCCAGTCATTCACCTGTGCGCACGTCTGCGCCCGCTGCTGCGCATCCTGGAGCGCCTTGGTGCGGGCCGCGTCGAACTTGAGCTTGATTTCGGGGCTGTCCGGCTCGCTGGCCAGCGCTTGCCGGTAGGACGCATACGCGGCCTTCCAATCCCCTACGGCCGCGGCGCGGTCTCCCGTCTTTTCGTGCGCTGCGCACGCATGAAGGACCACGGCTGCGAACAACCCCAGAACCACTCGCTTCATGTCGTCGGACTCCCCTCGATATTCCGAGGGACGATAGCCGACGCGCCCCGGGGAAGCCGATACCCCCGCCCCGGGTCGGGCATTCCCCGGGTCCGGGGCCTCCCTGAAGCAGCCGGGCGCACCAGGCGCCCGCCCGGGCTGCGGGCGCCCCCTCTCGAAGCAAGAGGGGGCGTGGGTGACGGCGTCTCAGCTCGCCGTCGCCGAGGCGGGGGCCTGCGCTGGAGCGGGCGCCGCCGCCAGGGCCGCCACCTGCGTCAACAGCCCTGTCATGCGGCGGGCGAAGCGGTTGGGGTCGGCGATGGTGCTGCCCTCGGTGAGCAGCGCCTGGTCGTGGAGCAGCTCAATCCACTCCGCCACCTGGGTTGCGGTCGGGTCGCGGTCATGCACGGCCTTCAGGTGCTCGATGACGGGGTGCTTCGGATTCACTTCCAGGATGCGCTTCATGCGCGGCATGCCCGCGCCCCGGCCGCGCTGCTGGAGCAGGCGCTCCAGGTAGGCCGGCGAGCCGCCCTCCGGCACGACGAGGCACACGGGCGAGTCCGTCAGGCGGTCCGTCACGCGCACCTCGCGCACCGACTCCTGGAGCACGTCCTTCATCTTCGTGGTGAGCGTCTTCAGGCCTTCGGCGTGCTGCTCCTGCTCCTTCTTCTGCTCGTCCGTGGACTGGAGCTTCAGGTCCGCCTGGAGCGCGGACACCAGCGGCTTGCCCTGGAACTCGCGCAGGCCCTGCGCGGCCCACTCGTCCACCGGGTCCGTCATGTAGAGGACCTCGAAGCCGCGCTGCTTCAGGGCCTCCAGGTGGGGGCTGTCCGCCACCGCCTTCCGGGACTCGCCGTAGACGTAATAGATGGCCTCCTGGCCTTCCTTCATGCGGCCCACGTAGTCCGCCAGGGACGTCAGGCCCTCCTCGCGCGAGCTCTCGTAGCGCAGCAGGCCGCCCAGCTTGTCCTTCTGCTCGGCCTCCGTGGCCAGGCCTTCCTTCAGCACCGTGCCGAAGGCCTTCCAGAAGGTGAGGTAGTCGTCCGGCTTGTCCTTGGCCAGCTTCTCCAGCAGGTCCACGGACTTCTTCACCACGTGCTTGCGGATGGCGCGCACCACCTGCGAGTCCTGGAGCAGCTCGCGCGACACGTTCAGCGGCAGGTCGTCCGAATCGATGACGCCGCGCACGAAGCGCAGCCACTGCGGCACCAGCTCCTCGCAGCGGTCCATGATGAACACGCGCTTGACGAACAGCCGCACCCCGCGCTGCTGCTGCGCGTCCAAATCGAACGGAGGCTGCTTGGGCACGAAGAGGAGGCCGGTGAACTGGGTGTTGCCGTCCGCCTTGAAGTGCGTCCACGCCAGCGGCGCTTCCCAGTCGTGCGTCAGGTGCTTGTAGAACTCCTGGTACTGCTCGTCCGTGATTTCGGACTTGGAGCGCTGCCACAGGGCGCTGGCCTTGTTGACCACCTCCAGCGACGTCTCCGTCTTCGCCTCGTCGCCGGTCCCCGTCGTCTTGCTCACCTGGAGCTTGATGGGGTGGCCCACGTAGTCGGAGTACTGCGTGATGAGCGACCGCAGCCGCCACTCGCCCAGGAACTCCTTCTGGTCCTCCTTCAGGTGCAGGATGATGGAGGTGCCGCGCGCGGCGCGCTCGGCGGGCTCCACCGTGAAGGAGCCCTTGGCTTCCGACGTCCACCGCCAGGCGGACTGGCCCTGGCCAGCGGCGCGGCTGACCACCTCCACGCGGTCCGCGACCAGATAGGCGCTGTAGAAGCCCACGCCGAACTGGCCGATGAGCTGCATGTCCTTCTGCTGGCCCTTCTGCGCCAGCGCCTCGATGAACTCGCGTGAGCCGGAGTGGGCGATGGTGCCCAGGTTCTTCACCAGCTCGTCATGCGACATGCCGATGCCGGTGTCCTCGATGGTGAGGGTGCCCTTCGCCTCGTCCGGGATGAGGCGCAGCTCCAGGGCCGGCTCGTCCGCCAGCAGCTCCGGCTCCGTAATCGCGCGGAACCGGAGCTTGTCGAGCGCGTCGGAAGCGTTGGACACCAGCTCGCGGAGAAAAATCTCCTTGTGGCTGTAGAGCGAATTGATGACCAGGCTGAGGAGCTGATTGATTTCCGCCTGGAATGCGTGGGTCTCCCGCTGGGGGGCGTTTTCGACGGTCATGGTGACAGGGGCCTCCGGGGCGCCCGGTGGGGCGCCAGCGTCGCTTTCCCTTAACCATGGAAATCCGCTTGTCGAGTCCGGACCGTCCGCCCGTCCGCCCGCACAGGGACGGGTGTGCGGGTGGCCCCTTCCGGGTGCGTGCGAATGAGGGGGAAATGTGGGACGTTGGGTTTTCAGATGTGAGGACCGCTGGGAGGGTGGGCCCGGGTTGGAGTAGGGAAGGGGACATGAACCGTACCCTCCTGTCCCTGCTCGGCGCGGCGATGCTGTCGGGCGCCGCCACCGCCGCAGAGAAGACGCCCCCTGCCCGTTTCCCGGATGCCGCGGAGCTCCAGCGCCTGACGGTGCGCTTCGCCCCGGTGGAACTCCGGGTGGACCTGAAGGCGCTGCCGGAGTCCGAGCGCCGCGCCCTGGCCCGCATCGTCCAGGCCTCGAAGCTGATGGACGCACTCTTCCTGCGTCAGCGGTGGGCGGGCAACGAGTCGCTGCTGCTGGACCTGGTTCGGGACACGACGCCGCTGGGCCGCGCGCGGCTGCAGGCGTTCCTGTTGGACAAGGGGCCCTGGAACAGCCTCGACGAGGCGCGGCCCTTCATTCCGGGTGTGCCGGCCAAGCCCGCGTCCGCGAACTTCTATCCGGCGGGCGCCACCCAGGCGGAGGTGGAGGCGTGGGTGAAGTCGCTGCCCGAGGCGCAGCAGAAGGAGGCCACCGGCTTCTACACCACCATCCGCCGCGGCACGGACGGCCGCTTCATCACGGTGCCCTACAGCGTGGAGTACCAGGGCGAGCTGGCCCAGGCCGCCGCGTTGCTGCGTGAGGCCGCCGCGCTCACCCAGCAGCCCACGCTGAAGGCGTTCCTCACCTCGCGCGCGGACGCGTTCCTGTCCAACGACTACTACGCCAGCGAGGTGGCGTGGATGGAGCTGGACGCCAGCATCGAGCCCACCATCGGGCCCTACGAGGTCTACGAGGACGAGTGGTTCAACTACAAGGCCGCCTTCGAGGCCTTCGTGGGCCTGCGCGACGACGCGGAGACGCAGAAGCTGGCGAAGTTCAGCGGGCAGCTCCAGGGGCTGGAGAACAACCTCCCCATCGACCCGAAGCTGCGCAACCCGAAGCTGGGCGCGCTGGCGCCCATCCGCGTCATCAACAGCCTGTTCTCCTCCGGTGACGGCAACCGGGGCGTGCAGACGGCCGCCTTCAACCTGCCCAACGACGAGCGGGTGTCGGAGAAGATGGGCTCCAAGCGCGTGATGCTGAAGAACGTGCAGGAGGCCAAGTTCGAGCGCGTGCTGCTGCCCATCGCCAAGGTGGCCCTCACCCCGGCGGACCAGAAGGACGTCTCCTTCGATGCCTTCTTCACGCACATCCTGATGCACGAGCTGATGCACGGCCTGGGGCCCAGCAACATCACCGTGGGTGGCAAGGCCACCACCGTGCGCAAGGAACTCCAGGCGGCCTCCAGCGCCATCGAAGAGGCGAAGGCGGACATCTCCGGCCTGTGGGCGCTCCAGCGCCTGGTGGACACCGGCGTCATCGACAAGTCGCTGGAGCGCACCATGTACACGACGTTCCTGGCCTCCGCCTTCCGCTCCATCCGCTTCGGCGTGGACGAGGCGCACGGCAAGGGCATCGCCGTGCAGCTCAACTCCTTCCTGGACACCGGCGCGGTGAAGGTGAACGCGGACGGCACCTTCTCCGTGGTGCCGGCGAAGATGAAGCAGGCCGTCATCTCGCTGACGAAGCAGCTCATGGAGATTCAGGGCCGAGGCGACCGGAAGGCCGCCGAGGCGCTGCTGGCGAAGCACGGCGTGGTGCGCCCGCCCGTGCAGCGCGTGCTGGAGCGCCTCAAGGACGTGCCGGTGGACATCGAGCCGCGCTACGTCACCGCGGAGGAGCTGGTACGCGACGTGAAGAAGTAGCCACCGGCCCATTGCCCCGCCCCGCCGCCTGGGCATTTCCCATGCGCGGCGGGCCGGCGATGGCCAGAAAGCAGGAGAGATGGAGACTTCCGCCCGCCAACTCCGTCCAGCGCCGCCCGGTCCCTGGGGCGTCGTCATCGCGCTCGTCATCATGGGCGCGTGGGGTGGGCACCTTGCCTGGGCGCTGACACGAGCGGAGCTGCCGTGGGTGGAGCCGCTCACCTGGCTGCACGTCGCTCTCCAGGCCTGGCTGTGCACGGGCCTCTTCATCACCGGCCACGACGCCATGCACGGCACGGTGTCCGGCCGGCGCTGGGTGAACGAGGCCGTGGGCACGGTCGCCTGCTTCCTCTTCGCGGGGCTGTCCTACCGTCGCCTGGTGGTGAACCACCGTGCCCACCATGCCCGGCCCACGAGCGAGGCGGACCCGGACTTTTCCACCCACAGCCAGTCCTTCTGGCCGTGGCTGGGCACCTTCATGGCCCGCTACACCACGTTGCCCCAGCTGGGGGTGATGGCGGCCAAGTTCAACGTGCTGCTCTTCCTGGGCGTCTCCCAGCCACACATCCTCGGCTATTGGGTGCTGCCCTCGGTGCTGGGCACGTTGCAGCTCTTCTACTTCGGCACCTACCTGCCGCACCGGCGCCCGGAGACGCCGGACATGGCCCCGCACCACGCGCGCACGCTGCCGCGCAACCACCTGTGGGCCCTGCTGTCGTGCTTCTTCTTCGGCTACCACTGGGAGCACCACGAGTCTCCGGGCACACCCTGGTGGCGGCTGTGGCGCCTGAAGGACGCCCGTGCCCGTGAGACCGCGCTGACGCAGAGCGCCGGGACGCTCCCGGGACAGGAAGGCACTGCCCGGTAACGCGCGGGCGGCCTGGGCCGTTATACAGGGGCCATGCGCGACAAGCCGCCCGCTGAGCCGCCCAGCTCCGAAGTCACCCCCGAGAAGACGTACCTGCGCCGGCGTGAGCTGCTGAAGAACGCGGGCCTCTTCGCGGGCACGGCTGTCGCCGTCGCCGGAGGGCTGCACCTGCTGGGCCGCAAGCAGACGCGCCCCATGGACCGCTTCGTCCCGGACGCGGGGCTGGTGGAGCAACCGGTGGCGCAGGCGATGGGCCCCTTCGACACGGACGAGCCGCGCACGCCCTACGAGGACGTCACCACCTACAACAACTTCTACGAGTTCGGCTTCGACAAGAACGACCCGGCCCGCTTCGCGCACACGCTGAAGCCGAAGCCGTGGAGCGTCGTCATCGACGGCGAGGTGCACAAGCCGCAGACGGTGGACGTGGAGCAGCTCACGTCCTGGTTCTCCCTGGAGGAGCGCGTCTACCGCATGCGCTGCGTGGAGGCCTGGTCCATGGTGATTCCGTGGCTGGGCTTCCCGCTGGCGGCGCTGCTCCAGCGCGTGGAGCCCACCAGCCACGCGAAGTACGTCGCCTTCACCACGCTGCTGGACCCGGAGCAGATGCCGGGCCAGCGCCGCGCCCTGTTGGATTGGCCGTACACGGAAGGACTGCGCCTGGACGAGGCGATGAACCCGCTCACGCTGCTGGCCACGGGGCTCTACGGCCGGCAGTTGCCCAACCAGAACGGCGCGCCGCTGCGGCTCGTCGTTCCTTGGAAGTATGGCTTCAAGGGCATCAAGTCCATTGTCCGCATCCGCCTCACGCGGGAGGAGCCCATGACGACGTGGCGCCTGTCCGCGCCGCGCGAGTATGGCTTCTACGCCAACGTGAATCCGTCCGTGCCCCATCCGCGCTGGAGCCAGGCCAGCGAGCGCCGCATCGGTGACTTCGAGCGCCGCCCCACGCTGCCCTTCAACGGCTACGCGGAGCAGGTGGCCCACCTCTACACCGGCATGGACCTGCGCCGGTTCTACTGAGTCCCCGCGCCATGGCCTCGTCTCCATATCCCTGGCTCAACCCCGCGCTCGTCGTGGGGGGCCTGTCGCCGCTGCTGATGCTCGCCGTCCAGGGGCCCCGGGGTGAGCTGGGGCCCAACGCGATTGAAGCCGCGCTCCTCCAGACGGGGCTGCTGGCGCTGGTGCTGCTGGTGGCCTCGCTGACGTGCACGCCGCTGCGGCTGGTGGCGGGGTGGACGTGGCCCGCGCGCGTGCGCCGCACGCTGGGCCTGCTGGCCTTCACCTACGCGGTGGCGCACTTCCTCGTGTACGCGGTGCTGGACCAGGGGCTGGCGTGGGGCGCGCTGTGGGCGGACGTCACCGAGCGCCCCTTCATCACCGTGGGCTTCGCCGCGCTGGTGCTGCTGGTGCCCCTGGCCGTGACGTCGACGAACCGGTGGGTGCGGCGGCTGGGCTTTCCGCGCTGGCAGCGCCTGCACCGGCTGGCCTACGGGGCCGCGGCGCTGGGCGTGGTGCACTTCGTGTGGCGCGTGAAGAAGGACGTCACCGAGCCGCTCATCTACGGCGCGGTGCTGGCCCTCCTGATGGCCATCCGCGTGGGTGAAGCCCTGCGAAAACGCCGGGCCCGCGCCGCTGCGGCGGCCCGGAACCCGGCGTGAGTGAAGCGGCGCCCAGAGGGGCGCGGCGCGCTACTTGCGCGGCAGCGGGAGGATGGTGTCCACCAGCGTCATGAGCTGCGCGCAGCTCACCGGCTTGCGGACGAAGGCGCTGATGCCGGCCTTCTGACCCAGCGCGCGCACCTCCGCCACGTTCGGGTCGCCCGTCATCATCAGGATGGGCACCTTGGCCAGACGCGGGTTGGCGCTGGCGCGAATCTGCGCGGCGAAGTCCGCGCCGTTCATCCCATCCATGTGGAAGTCCGTGAGGACCAGGTCCACCGGCTCCGCTTCCGACACCTTGAGGCCTTCCTCGGCGGACTCCGCTTCGAGGAACTCGAAGTTGCGAGCCATGAGGTAGATCTTCAGCAGCGTGCGGATGGAGCGGCTGTCATCCACCAACAGCACGCGCTGTGGAGCCGTGCCCGCGGCGGGGCGCGCGCCCAGGGGGCGGGTCGTCTCCGTCGTGCTGCGGAGGGGG